>JAEXXS010000348.1 GCA_023451915.1 Pseudomonadota bacterium
TGCGCAAGGTTCTGGCCGATCTCAATTCGGATGTCGTGCCGCAGGAACTGGTCAAGGGCGCTTTGGCCTATGCTTCCGGGCAGATGATCGAAGTGGTCAAGCTGTTCTCCGTTCCGCTCTCGCCCGACGTGCCATCGGAGCTGAAAGCCTCCATCGTGCTGGTGACCGCCAGCCAGATGACGGCCTTCGACCCGGCGACCGCGCTGTTGCGGCTCGATCAGGTGCGGCTCGAAGCGCCGGGGACGCTTTTCGAAGAAGCGGCGATCCGCCGTTCGATGCCGATTGCCGCCAAACTTGGCGATGCCGAAAAGATCAGAATGCTGGCGCGCAACTATCTGCAGCGTTTTCCCCGGTCACCCTATATGCGTGATTTCATGGGACAATTCGTCAGTGCCGCGCTCAAGCTCAATGATCGTATCGGCAATGCGGAACTGGTAAAGCTGATCGCTGCCGCCGATCCGGTGATGCAATATTCGCTTTATCTCCAGATTGCGCGCGGCGCTCTGGTGGATGGCCAGACCGAGCGCGCGCGCTTCATGTCTGCCAAGGCGCGCAAGCTCGCTGACCGGCTCAAAGCCGACCCGACCCGCGCCAATCTCTATGCGGCGGCGAGCGGCGTCGCTTCCGATTCGGCGGGAAGCGCCTTGCGTGAACTGTCGCAGATTTCGCCTGATCGCCTGCAGGAACCCGACCGCAAGCTATTGAAGGCCGCAGAGACCGTTGGTTCGGTGGTGACCCGCGCGCCCGACGCCCTGCCGCCGGCAAAAGCAGTGCCCGAGCCCACGGTCGATGACCGCAAGGTGCCGGCCATGGCCGTGGCCGATGCGCCCGTTACAGCACCGGTCGCAACGCCCGTTGCCGCACCTGTGGCGGCACCGGTTGCGGGCTGGAAGCCCACTCCGGCGCAGCCCGAAGACGATTTGCAGAAGACCATGAACGATGCCCGGCGCAAGCTTGCCGAGATCGACGCTTTGTTAGGGGAGACCATTCGATGAGCGTGGATATTTTGCTCGGTCAGGCTGGACGGATGGCTTCGCCGACCCGCAGCCTTGCGCCCCAGCAGGCCGCCGGACAAGCCAAGGCGGGCGTCGATGGGCAGGAAAATTCCGACCCGTCGCAGCTGTTCGGTGCGCTTCTGGAAAAGCCGCATGGCAAACCGGTTACCAAGGGCGAAGATGGCGACGCCGCGCAAAACGATGAGCAGGACGCACAGAAATCGGACGCTTCGGCACAGGGCGCAAACTGGGCCGTGACACAGAATATCCTTTCTTTAGCCGCAAACCTGCCCAATTTGAATGGCGAAAGCCACAATTCCGCCACAGGAAATCCTGCGAAATCCACCCGAACCGCCGCTCTTGAGCAAGCAAACGGCAAGGATGTGGATGCCATCGAGGGGAAGGACGCGCTGCTTGGAAAAGACGCCGCCAACGATGTGAAACGCAAGGGCGAGACCGCAGAGAAACTTGCCGCTGCCGCCAATGCAAAGCCGTCTTCCAAATCCGGTCAGGCCGTGCCTGGCGAGGCAACCGGCGCGCAGCAGGACACACTGACCGAAAAGACCGAAGCGGATATGGCCGATCTTTTAAACGCCGAAAAGCCAACTGGTCATCAGCCGGCTAATTCCGGCGCTGCCGATCGCGATGTCTTCCAGCCGCAGCAGGGTGCTGGCAAGTCCAACGGTGCGGCGGATGGCAAGGCGACGACTGCCACCCAGCAGGCTGTGCGCGTGGCGGATGTGCAGGTGGTTTCCGAGCGCAGCTTCGGTTCGGTGAAGACGCTGCAAATCCGGCTCGACCCGGTCGATCTGGGGCAGGTGACGGCGCGCATTCGCGTCGTGCCGGATGGGGTGGAAGTGCACCTCGTCGCGGACAAGACGCAGGCCGCCGAAGCGCTTTCCGCCGACCGCTCGATTATCGAAAAAGCGCTGAAAAGTGCGGGTATTGCGGACGATGCGCGCATTTCCGTAACGATTACAGACCGCAATGCGGCAAGTGCGGTACAGCACAGTGCTGCGAGCCAGAACGCTGGCCAGCAGCAGGCGGGCGCGCAGCAGCAATCATCTGGCCAGCAGCAGGCCTTCAACACGCAGGGCGGCTTCGATGGCCGCAATGGCGCGCAATCTCAGGCTCAGTTTGCAAGCGGCGAGGGCAGGCAGAATGGCGATTCCAGCCAAACGGGACATGACCGGTCCGGTAAGCAGACAGGGTCCGAAACTGCGCCGCGCGACACTGTTGCAGGGACTGCTGGCCGTAGTCGCGGTCTGGTTGTGTAGCGCCAACACCGCTTTAGCCGAAAATGTCTGCGAACGCGAAATGCATCGGGCTTCAGCGCGCTATGATGTGCCGCTTGGCATTCTCTATGCTGTCGGTCTGACGGAAACCGGGCGCAAAAATTCACTGCAACCCTATGCGATGAATATCGAGGGCCGGGCGGAATTTCTGCCATCGCAGGGGGCGGCCCTCAAGCGCTTTACCGAGGTGCGCGCCGAGGGGGCAAAGCTCATCGATCTTGGTTGCATGCAGATCAACTACCACTATCACGGGCAGGAATTTCCGTCGGTCGCGGCCATGCTGATACCGAGCCTCAATGTCGATTATGCGGCCCGATTTCTGAAGCAGCTTCACACCCGCGAAGGCAACTGGACGATGGCCGTTGCGCGCTATCATGCGGGCCCGAACAACAACCCCGCGCAGAAGCGATATGTCTGCCGTGTGATGGCGAATATGGTCGCGACGGGCTTCGGAAACTGGACGAGCGACGCCAAAATTTTCTGCGGCGTCTGAAAATCGTTCTTACTGAATCATTAAATTTTTAACGGTTGTAAACTGGCAATCTTTACACGCTGTTAGTAGCGATACAATCAATGATTGTCTTTTCGAATGCGACCTAATTTAGGTTAGCAATAATTAAGCCCTTGTAATGAATCGTAAAACATCGTGAGCCGTTAACCTGTCGTTAAGGTTCGGGTCGCTATCCTGGCCTGGTGCAATGCAATCTGCACGATTCCTCTAAAATTAGATAATGCTAAAATGCCTCCCAATTTATGGCGGGCAATTTCTTGCCATTGTCGCTGAGTCCTTCCGCCAGTTACCTCTGTCTTGCTTGGGCTAACATATTGATTCGGAAGGCGGGCCGATGATTGTCGTCGTGGATGACAGAGATATTGTCACTGAAGGCTATACCTCCTGGTTTGGCCGTGAAGGCATCACCACGACGGGCTTCACACCGGCAGATTTCGATGAATGGGTAGAGACCGTTCCGCGGCAGGATATTATGGCCGTCGAAGCGTTCCTCATTGGCGAATGCGCCGCCCAGCACCGGCTTCCAGCTCGAATTCGTGAACGCTGCAAGGCCCCCGTCATCGCGCTTAACGACCGCCCTTCGCTTGAGCATACGCTGGAGCTTTTTCAATCCGGGGTTGACGATGTCGTCCGCAAGCCGATCCATGTGCGCGAAATCCTCGCGCGCATCAATGCGATCCGCCGCCGCGCCGCAGGCGCGCAGAGCGTTGCGGAAAGCGGCACAGAGCTTGGCCCCATCCGGGTTTTTTCCGATGGACGTGATCCGCAGATCAACGGCGTCGATTTTCCGCTGCCGCGCCGCGAGCGCCGCATTCTGGAATATTTGATTGCCAATCGCGGACGTCGCATCAACAAGGCGCAGATTTTCGGCGCGATCTATGGCATCTTCGACAGCGAAGTCGAAGAGAACGTCGTGGAAAGCCACATCAGCAAGCTGCGCAAGAAGTTGCGCGAGCAGCTTGGTTTCGATCCCATCGATTCCAAGCGCTTCCTCGGCTATTGCATCAGCATCGAGTAGTGTCGCTATTCAATTTTGAATGGTTGCTTGCGTTCCAAGTTCCAAGTTCCAAGTTTCGGGCAGTTTCAAAACGGATTTCCGTCCTTCAGAAGCTGCGCCGCATCCCCGGTAAAAAACCCAAAAATTTTCGCGAAGCTACAGCTTCACGCAAGCATGGCACGTTAGAATCGTAACAAGTTCTAAAATTCTCGACTAGAAATGTCAGGAGCTGGCAATGAGTCTCTACGGTATGATGCGGACGGGTGTTTCGGGCATGAATGCTCAGGCCAACCGTCTCTCGGCTGTCGCGGACAATATCGCGAATGCGAGCACGATCGGCTACAAGCGCGCCGAAACGCAGTTTTCGTCGCTTGTTCTGCCGAGCAGTGGCGGCCAGTACAATTCCGGCAGCGTGCTGACCTCGGTGCGTTACGGTATTTCAGATCAGGGCGGCATCCGCTCCACATCGTCGACGAC
>JAEXXS010000370.1 GCA_023451915.1 Pseudomonadota bacterium
TTAGGCTCAGGACCTATTAAATCACTTGCGGATATCAATCGCCTTTGATTCACTCGGATCGCAAGGAGGCTTTTGCTATGAGTGATTTGCTATTGCTGTCGGAGGCACAGATGCGCCGAATCGAACCATATTTTCCGTTATCTCACGGGGTTCCGCGTGTCGATGATCGCCTGATTTTGAGCGGTATCATCTTTGTGCTGCGCAACGGACTTCGGTGGCGCGACGCCCCGAGGGAATACGGTCCCCACAAGACGATCTACAACCGTTTCATCCGCTGGAGTAGGCTCGGCGTGTTTAACCGGATCTTGGCCGAGCTGACCGCCAAACGCGGTAAGCCTGATCAACTGATGATCGACGCTACCCACCTGAAAGCGCACCGTACCGCAGCCAGCCTGCTAAAAAAGGGGATGTTCCCCGACGTATTGGGCGCACCAAGGGCGGCTTGAATTCCAAGTTGCATGCCGTCTGCGACGGTCTCGGTCGGCCACTCATCCTGCTTCTGAGCGAAGGGCAGATGAGCGATTACAAAGGAGCAGCCAAAATGCTCCATGCCTTTCCCAAAGCAAAAGCTTTGTTGGCAGACAAGGGATATGACGCCGACTGGTTTCGAGATGCATTGGCGGAGCGCAAAATCACCGCATGCATTCCATCACGAGCCAACCGCAAGGATGTCATCCCATATGATCCGGCCCTCTATAAGCGGCGTCATAAGATCGAAAACATGTTCGGAAGGCTCAAGGACTGGAGGAGAATTCACACCAGATATGACCGATGCGCTCACACCTTCTTCTCAAGCATTTGCATCGCAGCAGCCGTAATCTTCTGGCTTTGATTTAACGAGTCCCGAGCCTAGTAATGATGAACTTTTCTCCATCGATGTCTAAGTTATTTGGGCTTTCATCTGATTCCAAATAAATTTGGGTGGGGTCAGAGTTTACTGAAAGCAGTCTTCCAGCGGTGGTGCACTTTAAGAAATATATGTTCTCAACGGGATTGGGTCTTATGAATTTAAATATATTCATATCACTGACGGTACCATCAGTCGCCACACATTGTTTTACAGTTATTCCATCAATATTTGTTTCTCCGGTTAGATTTCCTAATCCGACGAAAATGTCGTTATCATAAGGATATGGTCTTATCTGGATAGAAGATGGGAACGATTCAATGCTTTCTGCTGTACTCCATATGCTAAAATCGTAATCAATCTCTGGTTTCATAGATACTATATAAAATTCGGGGCCAATTTTTTTCCGAGGGTTAAATAATATCTTGTGAGATAACTTTGAATTGTCTATCTAAATTCTAACATTTTTTACTCCTGTAAATCAGTATGGTATCTCTCAATATTTGTGCCGATTTCCACGGATTTATACTGTCATTTCAGGCTGAGGGTGTGGATTGTAATGAATAAATAGATATCAATGTTCTGTGAGCGTCTTTTGGTTGAGTGGATATTTCCTACGCAGGTTCGGGTCTGATAGAGGTTATGACAAACATTTCTTCGGGCGTTGCCAGTTGGCCGGGGGCGCTATTTTCTATAGCATACAGAGATCCACTGTCGTCCTGCGGCACCATAAGCTTATAATTTTTGCCGTTCTTGGCGCATTCGATGGTGTATACATCAGTCATTCTTTCTAAATTAGTAAATTTAAATTTATCTGCACTATAATATCTCGCTACAACCCTGTATAACGTCAATCCTTCAAATAAAATTGGTTCCTCTATTATTTCGGCATACCCCAAATTATTTGGATTTTCGAGGAACCTTAACTTTACAAATATAGTTGGTATTCCGTATTTCGCAATGTCTATCAGGGTTGAGACCACACCCCAAGCATTCTGACCGAAAGTGCAAGATGGCGTCAAATTTATGTCCCATGAACTCATGTCGGGTCGTTGTGTTCCGATCGACAGATAATTTTTTGTTGTATAGGCTTGCACAGCTATCCAGCTCATTTTCAAATCCTTATTTAAATGTGATGCTTGAATATGTTTGTATAAATTTTATTATATTAATACTGGCAGTTGCTGCCGCATTTTACCTGTTGCCAAAAATCGCTGAGCCGACACGAACCGAAGTCGCGCCGAAGCCGATGGCGGTTTCATAATCGCCCGACATGCCCATGGAGAGCTTTTCGACGCCAGCTTCGCGGGCGAGCTTTTCCAGCAGGGCAAAATGCGGTCCCGGGTTTTCATCTGCCGGTGGAATGCACATCAGCCCTTCGATCCTAAGGCCATGCTCGTTGCGGCAGCGCGCGACAAAGGCAACGGCCTCCTTTGGCGCAATGCCAGCCTTTTGCTCTTCCAGACCTGTATTCACCTGCACGTAAAGTTTCGGGCTCTTGCCCTGCTTTTTAATCTCGTCGGCAAGCGCGGCTGCGATCTTCTCACGGTCTACGGTTTCGATGACGTCGAACAGCGCGACCGCATCAGCCGCCTTGTTCGATTGCAGCGGGCCGATCAGATGCAGCTCGATGCCGGAATAAGCTTCGCGCAGTTCAGGCCACTTGGCTTGCGCTTCCTGCACGCGGTTTTCGCCAAAAACGCGCTGTCCTGCGTCGAGTGTCGGCCGGATCGCATCCGCATCGAAGGTTTTCGACACGGCGACGAGCGTGACCGAGCCTTTGTTGCGATGCGCTTCCTTTTCGGCATTGGCGATTGCGGTCTTGACCGTGTTCAGGTTCGTGACGATATCTGACATGAAACTCTCGCTTTCAGGCTTTTCATCCGCAAAAGGTTGACGCTTTCGCCAATACGTGGTGAAGGTCGCCATTAAATATCGACTCTCCTTATTGCATCACCTTCGTACGAGTAAATACGGACATGGCAGCCGAACGTTATAATCCGCGCGTGGCGGAAGCTCACTGGCAGAAAGTCTGGGAAGAAAACCGGACTTTCGAAACGGACAACAGCGATCCGCGCGAGAAGTATTATGTGCTTGAGATGTTCCCCTATCCATCGGGGCGCATCCATATGGGCCATGTGCGCAACTATGCGATGGGCGATGTCGTTGCCCGCTACAAGCGCGCCAAGGGTTTCAATGTCCTTCATCCGATGGGCTGGGACGCCTTCGGCATGCCTGCGGAAAACGCGGCGATGCAGAACAAGGTGCATCCGAAGGAATGGACCTACCAGAACATCGACACCATGAAGCGCCAGCTCAAATCCATGGGCCTGTCGCTCGACTGGTCGCGTGAATTTGCGACCTGCGATGTGGAATATTATCATCGTCAGCAGATGCTGTTCATCGATCTGTTCGAAAAAGGTCTGGTGACGCGCAAGACTTCCAAGGTCAACTGGGATCCGGTCGACAACACCGTGCTCGCCAATGAGCAGGTGGTGGATGGCCGCGGCTGGCGTTCGGGCGCGCTGGTCGAACAGCGCGAACTGACGCAGTGGTTCTTCAAGATCACCGATTTCAGCGAGGAATTGCTGGCGGGGCTCGACACGCTCGACCAGTGGCCGGAAAAAGTCCG
Organism: Pseudomonadota bacterium; assembly: GCA_023451915.1. The sequence goes on from JAEXXS010000370.1 coordinate 3,480, forward strand.
CCTGATGCAGCGCAACTGGATCGGCAAGTCGGAAGGTCTGCAGGTCCGCTTTGCGCTTGACAGCAAGACGGCGCCGGAAGGTTTCTCGGAAGTCGAAGTCTATACGACGCGTCCCGACACGCTGTTCGGCGCGGCTTTTGTCGCGATTTCCGCCGATCATCCGCTGGCCAAGAAGCTTGCAGAAAACAATGCATCGCTCACCGGTTTCATCGAAGAATGCCACCAGCACGGCACCTCGCTCGCAGCGCTTGAAACCGCTGAAAAGAAGGGCTTCGATACTGGCGTCAAGGTCAACCACCCGTTCGACGAGAGCTGGGAGCTGCCGGTCTATGTCGCCAATTTCGTATTGATGGAATATGGCACAGGCGCTGTCTTCGGTTGTCCGGCGCATGACCAGCGCGATCTGGATTTCGCCAATAAATATGCGCTGAAGGTAACGCCGGTCGTTCTGCCGAAGGGCGAGGACGCTGCAACCTTCACCATCACCGACACGGCCTATACCGATGACGGCGTGATGATCAATTCGCGCTTTCTCGATGGCATGACGCCGGAAGCAGCTTTCAATGAGGTTGCAAACCGTCTGGAGCAGTCCACCCTCGGCAATCAGCCGCAAGCGGCGCGCAAGGTGCAGTTCCGTCTGCGCGATTGGGGCATTTCGCGCCAGCGCTATTGGGGCTGCCCGATCCCGATGATCCATTGCGAGAGCTGTGGCGTCAATCCGGTGCCGCGCGCCGACCTGCCGGTCAAACTGCCGGATGATGTCGATTTCGACCGTCCGGGCAATCCGCTCGACCGTCACGCCACATGGCGTCACGTGAAGTGCCCGAAATGCGGTGGCGAAGCCCGTCGCGAGACCGACACGATGGACACGTTCGTCGATTCGTCCTGGTACTATGCGCGCTTCACGGCCCCTTGGGAAAACGAACCGACGGATCGTGCCATTGCGGACCGCTGGCTGCCGGTCGACCAGTATATTGGCGGTGTCGAACACGCGATCCTGCATCTGCTTTATTCGCGCTTCTTCACTCGCGCCATGAAGGTCACCGGCCATGTCGGTCTGGATGAGCCTTTCAAGGGCCTGTTCACGCAGGGCATGGTTGTGCACGAAACCTACAAGGCCGATGGCCAGTGGGTTGCGCCTGCCGATATTCGCATCGAAGATGTTGACGGCAAGCGTATAGCGACCATGCTGGACAGCGGTGCGCCGGTCGAAATCGGTTCCATCGAAAAAATGTCGAAGTCGAAGAAGAATGTCGTCGATCCTGACGATATCATCTCTTCCTATGGTGCCGATACTGCGCGCTGGTTCATGCTGTCCGATTCGCCGCCGGAGCGTGACGTGATCTGGACGGAAGCAGGTGCCGAAGGCGCGCATCGTTTCGTGCAGCGTGTCTGGCGTCTGGTGTCGGAAGCAGCCGAGCATCTGAAGGATGTCGCGCCGAAGACCGGGTCTCAGGGTGAAGCGCTTGCCGTTTCCAAGGCCGTGCATAAAACGGTCCAGGCTGTTGGCGATGATATCGAAAAGCTCGCTTTCAATCGCGGCGTCGCACGGCTTTATGAGCTGGTGAATGCGCTTGCAGCACCGTTGCAGCTTGTCGCTTCGGGCAAGGCCGATGACGAGCTGAAAGGCGCTGTTCGTGACGCCACCGAGAAGCTCATCCAGATGCTCGCGCCGATGATGCCGCATCTGGCCGAACAGTGCCTGACGGAACTGGGCGGCAAGATCGCCGGACAGGAAACGCTGGTCGCCCGTGCGCCATGGCCGGTCTTCGATGCTGCATTGGTGGTGGAAAACGAGATTGTGATGCCCGTGCAGATCAACGGCAAGAAGCGGGGGGATTTGACAATCGCCCGCGACGCTGATCAAGCTAGCATTCAGCAGGCGGTGCTCGAACTTGACTTCGTCAAGGCTGCGCTCAACGGGGGCTCGCCGAAGAAGATTATCGTGGTGCCGCAAAGGATCGTCAATGTCGTTGCCTGATCGTTTACTCTCCGCAATCAAGACTTTCCGTGTCGCTTTTGTGGCTGTGGGAGCTGCGGTTCTCCTTGCTGCCTGCACGGTGCAGCCGCTCTATTCGTCGGGTGGCGGCGCTGGCGGTTCGATCGGCGGCAGCGTGACGCCGGATATGCGTACCAAGCTTGCTTCCGTGTCGGTCGATCCGGCTGGCGACGTGTTCGGTCAGCAGGTTCGCAATCGGCTGATCTTCCTGCTCGGCGGCGGTGCCGGTGAGCCTGCCAATCCGATGTATCGTCTGGGCCTTGGCCTGAGCTCGAACACGCTTTCTGCCGTGAGCGTGGATATCGGCGATCAGACCGACCGTACGGGCCGTCCATCGGCTGGTATCGTCAAGGCAACGTCGAATTTCGTGCTGCGTGACAAGGACGGCAAGCCGCTCGCCACGGGGACACGCACGACGGGCGCTTCGTTTGATCGTCCGCGTCAGGAATTTGCAAACCTTCGCGCCGAACGCGATGCGCGCAAGCGTGCCGCAGAAGAACTGGCCGAACAGGTTTTCCTCGCATTGGCGCAGAAGCTGTCCAAGCTCTGATTGTTGCTTTCGTCTGAAAATTAAAAGCGGCGCTCTCGGGCGTCGCTTTTTTGTTGTGCTTTGAGCAGGCAAAGAAAAAGGCGGGCCTGAACCCGCCTTCCATCTGTCTTGTTAAATCGCTGATTAAGCGATCTTCTGACCGGTTTTCGCCCAATCGGCGAGGAAGGTTTCGAGGCCCTTGTCGGTCAGCGGATGCTTGACGAGCGCCTTCAGCGTTGCCGCAGGCGCGGTCACGACATCGGCGCCGATCAGTGCTGCTTCCTTGACGTGATTGACGGTACGAACCGACGCGGCAAGAATTTCGGTGCGGAAATCGTAATTGTCATAGATCGTGCGGATTTCAGCAATCAATTCCATGCCGTTGATGCCCATATCGTCCAGACGACCGATGAAGGGCGAAATGAAGGTCGCACCGGCCTTGGCGGCAAGAAGCGCCTGATTGGCCGAGAAGCAAAGCGTCATGTTGACCTTGTGGCCATCGGAAGACAGAGCCTTGCAGGCCTTCAGTCCGTCGAGGGTCACGGGCAGCTTGATGCAGATAT
>JAEXXS010000383.1 GCA_023451915.1 Pseudomonadota bacterium
GCACATTGACCAGATGTTCGCGCAGTTCGACATAGGCGTCGCGGACGGGGGAATTGGTCTGCCGCAGATAGAAACCGAGATTTTTCTGGAGATGCTTGGCGTCCTTGACGATTTCCGCCATTTGCAGCGCAATGATCTGGCCGGTCATCCAGAAATTCTGCTGATCCTTATTGTTGCCGGGATCGGCTTTGCCGATGAAGCTCAATATGTCGCCATAGACGCCTTTGATATAGAGCCGATAGAGCAGGTCGGCATCGACGTAATCGACATCGGGCGCGGCGCGCATGATGGCTTCGTCGCGCTTGGCGCGGTTGATTTCGCTGACCGGCAGATAAAGCGCATGGCAGATCACCTCGATGCTGAGCCGCCCCAGATGCTGCAATTCGTGCACCAGCGCCAGCGCCGCCGTTTCCGGTGAGCTGAGCGCCGATTTGTCCAGATAACGGGCGCGCAGCGCATTTTCCGGCAGGTCAGGCGTGCCCGCTGGAATGAGAACGCGCGGCTCCGGCCTGCCGGGCAATAGGCGTTCGAGAAACCGTGTGAACGGCACCAAAGCGGGCCAGAAGATCAGCACGCCCAGAATGTTGAATTCGCTGTTGAAGATCGCAAGCTGGATCAGCTGGTTGTCGCCGACACCCATTGCCCCCGACAGCCAAATGGCCAGGCGAACCAGCATTCCCATCAGGACAAGCGAAATGCAGGCGGTGACGACATTGAAAATCACATGCGCCAGCGCCAGCCGCTGGCCGCTGCGGTTGCCGCCGAGCGCACCGGCAATGCCTGTGGTGACGCTGCTGCCGACATTGGCCCCGATGGCAATTGCTGCCGATTGCCAGAGATCGACCTGTCCAAGGCCAAGGGCGGCTAACGTCAGCATCAAGGTTGCGTGGGTGGATTGCAGCAGCAGGGTCAGCACAAGGCCAATGCCCGCGAAAATGACCTGACCCAGCCAACCGTCGATCCTGTATTGGGCGAGATCAAAATTCTCGGTGACAACGGAAAAGCCCTGCTTGATGCCGTCAATGCCGAGGAAAATGAAGGCGATGCCGAGCAGAATGCGTCCGATGGCCTTGATCTTCGGCCCGAAGAAACTCGCCAACACGCCGAACACCATCAGCGGCAGCGCCAGTGACGACAGGCTGAAGTTCTGCCCGGCCAGCGACAGCAGCCATATGCCGGTTGCAGAACCCAAGTTTGCGCCGAAGATGATCGATATGCCCGCGGCCAGTGAAATCAGGCCGGTGGTGATGAAGGCGATGGTCATCAGCGAAACGAGCGTGCTTGATTGCATCACCGTTGCGCCGACCAGCCCGACCAGCAGACTTTTCCACGAGGTCGAGGTGCCGCGCGCCAGCATGCGCTCCAGGGCGCTGCCTGCCAGATTGCGCAGGCCGTCTTCAAGGCATTGCATCCCGAACAGGAAGATTGCCAGTCCGGCACAGAGCGTCAGCCAGCTTTCATTGAGCCAGAAACTATAGCCAAGGACGAGGATAAGGATCAGACCGAGAAAGCGCGCTGCCTTCTGGCCCATTCCATTTTCCGAGGAGACAAGAGCTGCCATGGTTGCTGTCTTTGTTTCCTTCGGTGCGGGAGGGTTGGGGATTGCAGTCCGTTGGTCAGATTTTCGCGTCATCGGTGAAGTATTGCTTGATGATAAGCAGCTCGCCCAAAAAGCGCTACGGAGAAATTTGGGCCGGAAAATTTGGGCCAAAAAATCTGGGCAAGAGAATTCCGCCTGTGAAATTCGTTTCAACTGAATTAATTTGAATTGCAAATCAAATTAATTCGTGCTTTATTGCCGTCATGCAATCCAATTCGTCTTCTCCTCGGTCCCAGTTTGGGATTCGCTTTTCGTTGCTCGCCCGGCGCTGGCGGCGTGCGCTGGATGCGCGCCTTGCCGAAGCGGGGCTTTCCGATGCCACCTGGGTTCCGCTGATCCATCTTCAGGCCACCGGCGGCGGTGTGACGCAGAAGGAGCTGGCAGCGCTGGTTGGGATCGACGGATCGAGCCTTGTGCGGCTTTTGGATATTCTGTCCCGTCAGGAACTGGTCGAGCGCCGGGTCGATGAAAACGACAACCGCGCGCGGCTGATCTTCCTCACGCCGAAGGGTGAGCAACGCGTGGGCGAAATCCGGCGCGAACTGGCCAAGGGCGAAGAAGATATGCTGGCGGATATTTCCGATGCGGACCTAGCCGTCATGCTTGACCATTTTGACTCTATCGAGCAGCGCCTCGCGGCCAAGCCGTTGAGACGCCCGCAGGAAACCGGAGAATGAGCACCGAAACCTCCATAACGGCGTCGGCCCGCAGACTGGATGCCGTGCGCCAGCTTTTGAAGCCGCAACAGTTTCAGGAAAGCGTCGCGCTTTCGAAGCAGCCTTCCATTCGCAACGCATCGCTCGCTGGCCTTCAGTCGGCGGCCACGGCGGTCATCGCCTTGCCGTTGGTCTATCTTTCGCCCTGGTCGCATCTAATCGGCTTTGCTTCGCTTGGCGCTCTGGTTGCCCTGTTTGGTCGTTTCGCACCACAGGCAAGCCGCAACCGCGTCGTGCTTCTGTGCGCCGTCTGCCAGACGCTGGCCGTGCTCAGCATGTCGCTTGTCGCCGCAGCGGGAGCGCCGCTTGCGGTGCAGCTTCTGCTGCTGGCCGTGTTGTGCGGCATCTTCTGTTTCGTGACCACGACCGGAAAATTCGGCCCTCCCGGAGCGTTGATCTTCATATTCGCCGCTGGGGCCTCGATGAGCCAGACGGTCACATTCTATCAGACGGTGGAACGGGCCGCCGCCACGGCGCTGGTCGCGATACTGGCCTTTCTCGTCTGTGTGCTGACGGAATTTTTCCGCCATCAGGCAAGCCCCGAAAAGCCTTTTCCATCGGAGCCATTGCGGCCGGTCCGTCACCGGCTGATCGCTGCGGCGTGGGTCGCTTTTGGTGCAGTTGTGGCGGCGTTTGCAGCCTATGCGATGGATGTCGCGCACCCTGCCTGGGCGGCGATGGGCGCTGTGGCGGTGATGCAGGGCGCGCATCTGCATATCAATATGAACCGCGCCTTACAGCGCATGGTCGGCACGCTTCTGGGTGCGGTCGTCGCATGGATGATCCTGACGCACGCCCCGTCCATATGGACGTTGATCGCAATATTGGGGCTGCTGCAATTCGCAACCGAAGTGATCATCGGCTCCAATTATGCGCTGGGGCAAATCCTCGTGACGCCGATGGCGCTGCTGATGAGCTATATCGCCGCGCCGGGTCTGAACGGGGCCGATATGGTCACAGAGCGGGTTCTGGACACATTGCTCGGGGCTGCGATCGGCATCGTCTTTTCGGTGCTGTTTTCAACGCAGGATGACCGGGTCTATCTCGCCGAACATCATATAAAAAGAACGCAGCGCTGACAGCGCTGCGAGCGGATTAATTCCATTCATTTTATAGAAAATAGAAAATGCTTTCCCTATTTGTGATGAGAAGGCAGTCAGCACCTTTGAACGTCGGTGCGGAGCGTGACACCATTCCGTGGCGTTTGATCCGGTCGACCGGAGAGGCGATGACGGCAATGAAATGATGGTGGCAAGCATGGGCGAAAAAGCGTTGAGACTGGTGGAAGATACAGCGGATATCGCTGTTTCACCCGATGAGCTGAAGGCTGCAATGCGGCAGCTCGCGGGCGGCGTCAGCGTTGTCACCGCAGGCTTTGGCGACGGGCGCACCGGCGCGACAGTCACCTCGGCGACCGCGCTTTCGGTCGATCCGCCAACGATCATCGTCAACATCAATCGCGGTTCGTCGCTCTGGCCCGCCATCAGCCGCCATAACCATTTTTGCGTCAATGTCCTGTCGGCTGCGCAGCAGCCGATTGCGGATCGTTTTGCCGGCAAGGACGGGATCAAGGGCGTCGCGCGTTATGCCGATGCCGAATGGTACACGCTGGAAAGCGGCGCACTGGCGCTGACGGGCGCTCTGGCCGCTGTCGATTGCGCCGTGGAAGACGTCATCGAACGGCACACCCATGCCATCATCATCGGTCGTGTCTTGAAAATCGTGGCAGGCGGCGGGGAGCCGCTTGTCTATCACAATGGCGGCTACCGGCTGCTGGATCTGCTGTCAGGCGCTTAGTCTGGCCCATTCAGGGGCTGTGCTGTCGTCTTCGAGGCCGCCGTTGCGGGCAAATTGTTCCAGCGTCATGGAATCGAGAACGCCAGCAATGGCTTCGCGCACGAGCAGCATGGACCGGCGCACCTGACAGGCGCGGTGATCCTCGCAATCTTCGCAGGGCTGATAGGCCATGCGGCTTGCGCAGCGAATGGGTGCAAGCGGCCCGT
>JAEXXS010000513.1 GCA_023451915.1 Pseudomonadota bacterium
AAAGACCGGTGCGGACGGCGTTTCGCCCGTGCCGGGAAGCGAGATACCGATATCGGCATGTTTCGATTCGCCCGGGCCATTGACGATGCAGCCCATGACCGCGACGGAAAGTGCTTCCACACCCGGATATTTTTCACGCCAGACCGGCATGTTGCGGCGGATGTCGTCCTGAATGGTCTGCGCCAATTCCTGAAACACCGTCGACGTCGTGCGCCCGCAACCGGGGCACGCGGCAACGATCGGGATGAATTGGCGAAAGCCCATGGTCTGCAGAAGCTCCTGCGACACCTGCACTTCGCGGGTGCGGTCGCCGCCCGGTTCCGGGGTCAGCGAAATGCGGATCGTGTCGCCTATGCCCTGCTGCAACAAAATACCCATGGCCGCCGACGAGGCGACAATCCCCTTGGTGCCCATGCCAGCTTCGGTGAGACCCAGATGCAGCGCATGATTGGAACGCTGCGCCAGCATCGTATAGACGGCGATCAGATCCTGCACCTGACTGACCTTGGCCGACAGAATGATCTTGTCGCGACTAAGGCCGATTTCTTCGGCAAGGTTGGCGGAAATCAACGCCGACTGCACGATTGCCTCGCGCATGACTTCCTGCGCGCTCAAGGGTGCGCCAGCATCCTGATTGCGGTCCATCAGCGTGGTCAAGAGTTCCTGATCGAGCGAACCCCAGTTCACGCCGATACGGACAGGCTTGTCGTAGCGGATCGCCATTTCGACGATATCGGCGAACTGCTTGTCCTTCTTGTCCTTGAAGCCGACATTGCCCGGATTGATGCGATATTTCGCAAGCGCCTCTGCGCAGGCCGGATGATCGGCGAGCAGCTTGTGGCCGATATAATGAAAGTCGCCGACCAGCGGCACGTCATGTCCCAGACGCTCCAGCCTTTCGCGAATTTTCGGCACGGCAGCGGCGGATTCATCGCGATCCACCGTAATGCGCACGATCTCGGACCCTGCGCGATGCAAGGCTGCGACCTGTGCGACGGTGGCGTCCACATCCGCCGTATCCGTATTGGTCATCGACTGCACAACCACCGGCGCGCCGCCGCCGACGACGACGCCGCCGACACTGACGCCCACCGACTGGCGACGAGGGAAAGGATGCGAGAAATAGCTGACGGTCTCGGAAGACATTTTGCTCTGTTCTTAACTGGGTCTGCGCTTATAGGGATTTCGATCTATATAATCACTTGCCGACGCATTGTCGCCCTTTCATTATGCGCGTCATCATAAACGAGGACGCCCACCCATGACCGACGCAACTGCCCGCAAAACCGCTATTGTCACCGGCTCCAATTCCGGTATCGGCCTTGGCATCGCCCATGCATTGGCGGCTGCGGGACACAACGTTGTGATCAACTCCTTCACCGACCGCGATGAGGACCATGCCCTTGCCCGCATGTTGGGCGAAGAACACGGCGTCAGCGTGGTCTATATCGCCGCCGATATGTCGAAGGGCGACGACTGCCGCAGGCTGGTCGCCGACAGCGTCAAGGCGTTTGGCAGCGCCGATATTCTGGTCAACAATGCAGGCATCCAGCATGTCGCGCCGGTGGAAGAATTTCCAACTGAGCAATGGGACCGCATCATCGCGATCAATCTGACCTCGGCCTTCCACACATCGGCTGCGGCCATCCCGCATATGCGCGCGGGCGGCTGGGGGCGCATCATCAATATCGCATCCGCCCATGGGCTTGTCGCCTCGCCGTTCAAGTCGGCCTATGTTGCCGCCAAGCACGGCATTGTGGGCTTGACCAAGACACTGGCGCTGGAACTGGCGACAGCCAGGATCACCGCCAATTCGATCTGTCCCGGCTATGTGCTGACGCCGCTTGTGGAGGCGCAGATTCCAGACCAGATGAAGGCCCACAACATGGATCGTGAAACGGTGATCCGCGAGGTGATGCTGGATAAACAGCCGACGAAGGAATTTGTCACCACCGCGCAGATCGGAGCGCTTGCCGCCTTCCTCACCACGGATGCAGCCGCGCAGATTAATGGCGCGGCCCTGCCGGTGGAAGGCGGCTGGACTGCAGAATAAGCCCCCCTAATGCTTCTGGTCGGCGTAGCGCGCGAGACTGGAAAAGGCGAGCACCACCAGAAGCAGAACCGGCAGCGTAATGAACACCACGCCAAAACCACTATGTTTGGCGACAAAGCCGATCAGCGACGGGGCCACCAGCATGCCGGAATAGCCAAGCGTGGTCGCAATCGACAGGCCCACACTTGGGTTCACGCCCGGCATGTTACCAGCCATCGAAAAGGCAATCGGCACCATGTTGGAAATACCGATGCCGCAAATGGCAAAACCGACCAGCGACACATAGGGATCGGTGGAAAAGCCGACAATCAACATGCCGATAATGGCAATTGTCGTGCAGGCGCGCAGCGTCCGCACCGCGCCGAAACGGTCGCGCACCAGATCGCCCGCAAAGCGCATCACCGCCATGGAGAAGGAAAAGGCCGCAAAACCAAAGCCCGCCAATGTGACCGACGCGCCCAGATCCTGACGCATGTGATAGGCGCTCCAGTCGATGATTGCCCCTTCCGGCACCATCGAAAACAAGGCCATCACGCCAACCAGCCAGGGCAGCGGATTGCGCGGCAAGGCAAGCTTCTGCTTCTCGCCGCTCGGATGGTGGACCTTGTCGGCAATAATGGACGGCCATGCGACAGCGATCAGCACCGCCGCAACAACGGTCGACACCAGCGCATGAACGGTCGAGCCGAATTGAGCGATGAGAAAGCCGCCGCTTGCCGCACCGATCAGCCCGCCAAGGCTCCAGAAGGCATGGCAGGACGACATGATGGCGCGCCGCATGGATTTCTCCACGGCGACCGCATTGGCGTTCATCGCCACATCCATCGCAGCCATGGTCCCGCCGAAATAGAACATCACGATGATCGCTGTAACCACATTGGGCACCAGAGCGATGACCAGCAGCGCCGGAATGAAAGCCAGCGCGAAATTGCGCACCACCGCGCCAGAACCGCGTTGCGCCGACAAGGCGCCTGCCACCGGCATCATGGCCAGCGAGCCGAGACCGAAGACGAGGATCATCAGCCCCATGCCTGCGCTATCCAGCCCAAGGCGTGCGGCGAATTCCGGAATTTTCGGAGCCCAGCCACCGAAAATATATCCGTTTGTCAGAAAGAGCAGCGCAACAGCGACACGCTCTTTGGTGATTATCGGCGCGCGTGACGGCGCGGTATCTTCCCGTCCGGAAACCTGTTCCATATGTCCCTCAGCCACGGCCTGCCGCCGCGCGCAGTATATTGACGCCCGCCGCCACACAGGGCGCGAGCAACTCTTCATCGGCATCCTGTTCAACAGCCATAACGCCGATTTCGTCCAGCGAAACGACATCATGCGCCGCGACAGTGCCAAGCTTGTCATTGGTGATTGCCAGTACGACAGACCGGCTGCGGCTGGCAATGGTGCGCTTGAACGCGGCATCGTCCAGAAAAAGCGCCGTGACGCCAATTTCCGCCGCAACACCGCAGGCGCCCAGCACACAAAGATCGGGACGCAGCAACTCCGCATCACGCAAGGCGCGAGCGCCGACCGCAGCGCTGACGCGGCGATCTATCGGCCCGCCGATCATGATCAATTCAATATCGGGCGCTGATAGCAGAATAGCGGCAATGGACGGCGTATTGGTAACAACCGTCAGCGCCTCACCGCGCTCCACCAAAAGCCGCGCCAAAGCTGTATTGACCGAGGAAGCATCCAGAAACACCGTCATGCCCGGCTCGATCAGGCCAAGCAGTACGTCGGCCAGCGCCGCCTTGGCCTCCGTGCGCTCCACGTCGCGCTCAGCCAGCGAAAGCGAC
>JAEXXS010000518.1 GCA_023451915.1 Pseudomonadota bacterium
TGCGCGTTGCCGCCGAAATGGAAAACCTGCGCAAGCGCACCCAGCGCGACGTGCAGGATGCCCGCACCTATGCGGTGACCAATTTTGCCCGCGACATGCTGTCGGTGTCCGACAATCTGCGCCGCGCCATCGACACCATTCCGGCAGACATGCTGGAAACCGATGCCAGCCTGAAGTCGCTGGCCGAAGGCGTGGAAATGACCGAACGCGCCATGCTGCAAGCGCTGGAACGTCACGGCGTCACCAAGCTTGAGCCGGAGGGCCAGAAGTTCGATCCGAATTTCCATCAGGCCATGTTCGAAGTGCCGAACCCGGATTTGCCGAACAACACCGTCGTGCAGGTCGTGCAGGCTGGTTATGCCATCGGCGACCGCGTTCTGCGCCCGGCCATGGTCGGCGTTTCCAAGGGCGGCCCGAAGGCTGCTGCCGAAAACGGCGGCGCGGAAGGCAACAGCTGATAGGCTGATCATAGCCGGACAGAGCGGCGGTTCATGGGGCGCATTCCGAGCTGATACCATCAGCCCGGAATGCGCCCCAAACTTATCGACTAGAGCGGTTCCGGTAAAACGGAATCGGGCAACTGCTCTATCTGTTTGTTTTTACGCATTATCCGACGCAAAACCGCTTCGCACTTTTGCTGGAAATGCTCTAGTTGTTTTTACGCATTATCCTACGCATCGAAGCGGGATCAGAAATCAGTCCAGTGGACTGATTTCCCCGCGTAGGCGCTACGCACTTTTGCTGGAAATGCTCTAAACGCATCATCTGATCGATCCACGCTTCGCACCGGTCTGATCATGCATTCGCTCTTTTTTATCTGCCGTCACGCTTTCAAACAGCCATATTGCCAAGGCGCGCCGAGCAAGTGAAAATCGCGTCTCATATCTTACCCCGGAGAGCCCGCGTGACCATTGTGCAGTTTCTGAACTTTGCGGGTGTTTTCGTATTCGCGGCAACGGGCGCGCTTGCCGCCTCGCGGCGACAGCTCGACATTGTCGGCTTCATCTTTCTGGCCAATATCACCGGTATCGGCGGCGGAACGCTGCGCGATCTCATCCTGAGTACGCCGGTTTTCTGGGTTCAGGAGCCTATCTACCTGCTGGCGGGCACACTGGCCGCATTCGCGGTCTATTTTACCGCCCATATGGTGGAATCACGCTATCGCGTGCTGCTCTGGCTCGATGCCATCGGCATGTCGGCCTATACGGTGATGGGCGCGGCCAAGGGGCTTGCGCTTGGCGTCAGCGCACCGGTTGCCATCGTCACCGGCATTTTCACCGCCACGCTCGGCGGTATCTTGCGCGATATGGTGGCAGGAGAGCCGTCCGTTATCATGCGGCGGGAAATCTACATCACGGCGGCGCTGGCGGGCGCCTGCCTCTATGTCGGGCTGGCGCGCTTTGGCGTCGACCCGTTCTTCTCGGCAGTGGTCGCCGCCTTGACCAGTTTTATTGTGCGCGGCGGGGCGCTTTATTTCGGCTGGAACCTGCCCGTTTATAAAAGCCGTCCCGGCCGCACCGAAGAAGAACTCCAGCGCGACCGGATCATTCGGTCTGAATAGGGATTAGATCAGGCCAGCCTGACTTGCAGCGGCCTCAAGGCTGAGCAGCGGACGGGGGCCCATCTGCTGGATGATGAGACCGGCGGCAAGGGAGCCGAGCCGTGCGCAATCTTCCAGCGAGCGGTCCTTGGTATAGCCATAGAGGAAACCCGCCGCATAAAGATCGCCCGCGCCGGTCGTATCGACCAGTTCTTCGATCTCGATGGCCGGAACAGCCAGCGTCTGGTCAGGCGTCACGATGACTGCGCCCTTTTCCGAACGCGTGATGATCGACAGTTTGCAATCCATGCGCATCAGGGCAATCGCCGTTTCGAGCGATTTGGTCTGGTAGAGCGAAAGAGCTTCGTCTTCATTGGCGAACACGATGTCCACCGTGCGCTGGCGCATCAGATCGAGGAACTCGTCGCGATAGCGATCCACGCAGAAGGGGTCGGAGAGCGTCATGGCCATTTCACGGCCTGCTTCATGCGCAATCTTCGAAGCCATAACGATGGCTTCCTTGGCGCGCGGCGGGTCCCACAGATAGCCTTCAAAATAGGTGACCTTAGCGTCAGCGACCTTGGAGGTCTCGACGTCTTCCGGTCCAAGCTCGACGCAGGCGCCGAGAAATGTGTTCATCGAGCGTTCGCCATCCGGCGTCACGAAAATCATCGAGCGGGCCGTTGGCGAGCCCTGTTCCAGCGGGCGTGTATCGAAGGCCACGCCCTGCGCGCGGATGTCATGGGCGAAGACACGTCCAAGATGGTCTGTCGCCACCTTGCCGAAATAAGCAGCCCGTCCGCCGAGGCTGGCGACACCTGCCGCCGTATTGCCCGCGCTGCCGCCAGACATTTCCGTCGCCGGACCGGCAATGCGGCTATAGAGCAATTCCGCACGATCGGCATCGATCAGGTTCATTGCGCCTTTGACGATACCGTTGGTTTCGAGAAATGCGTCGTCCGTACGCGAAAGAATATCGACAATGGCATTGCCGATGCAAAGAACGTCGAATGTGGCCATGAGCGCGAGAAGCTCCCCTTAATTCAGTTCTCATTTCAGGTCTCCGGCCCGCCCTTCATTTTGGCAGGGGGAGGTTTTGGCGCCAGCTATCTATTCCGAGCGTGATGCGCCGGGACAGATAATCGGGTGCGGGTTTAGCCTTTTGCCGCCCATTTGGCTACCCCGCGCCAGTCCCGGGATGTGGGTAGTCCGGCTTGCGCGGCCCCATGGCCGTACCTATTTTCAATTCGTCCACAGCCAAAACAGGCTCAAAACGGAAAAAGAATGATCATAGACGCCGCCCTGAAAGCCCTCTCTCGCCTGCTAACGCCGGAGTTTCGCTCGGTTTTCTGGAAAACGCTGGGGCTGACGCTTTTGCTGCTGGCCGTTCTCTGGGTCAGCATTCGTCAAATCTTTTTTATCTATGCCTGGCCATGGATGGAGCAATTGCTGCCCGGCATGCCAGCCTGGGCAGGCTGGCTCGGCATTGTTGCCGCCATTGCGGCGGGGCTTGGGCTGGCGCTTGTTCTGGCGCTGATGATCGCGCCGGTGACGGCACTGGTGGCCGGTCTGTTTCTCGATGATGTTGCGGAAGTGATCGAGCTTACGGACTATCCGAACGACCCGCCGGGCAACGCCTTGCCGCTTGGACGCTCCGTCGTCGTTTCGCTGAAATTCCTCGGCGTGGTTATCCTCGGCAATCTTCTGGCGCTCGCCCTGCTCTTTGTGCCGGGCATCAACCTGATCGCCTTTTTCGTCATCAACGCCTATCTGCTCGGGCGCGAATTTTTCGAATTCGCCGCCATGCGCCATCGCAGCGAAGCGGAAGCCACGGCGCTGCGCTCGCATTATGGCGTAACGGTCTTTCTGGCAGGTCTGCTGATTGCCGGTTTCATGGCCGTGCCGCTGGTCAATCTTCTGACCCCGCTCTTTGCGGCAGCGCTGATGGTGCATTTGCACAAAGCCATATCGCAGCGCGAAGCCGCAAAGCCTGTCAGAACTTAACCCTGAGGCGGAAGCGGAACCAGCGCGGCAGGCACATCGCAGGTCTTGTCCGGCGACTTGCAGATATCGGCGATGACGCAATGTTCGCATTCCGGCCGGCGCGCCTTGCAGGTATAGCGTCCGTGCAGGATCAGCCAGTGATGGGCGTGCAGCATATATTCCGCCGGAATGACCCGTACCAATATTGCCTCGACCGCTTCCGGCGTCTTGCCGGGAGCAAGACCGATCCGGTTGCCGATGCGCAAGATATGCGTGTCCACCGCCATGGTCGGCTGGCCGAACGACATGTTGAGCACGACATTGGCCGTCTTCCGCCCGACGCCGGGCAGCTTGACCAGTTCGTCGCGGTCGCCCGGCACCTCACCGCCATAATCACGGATCAACGCTTCCGATAGCAGGATGACATTCTTCGCCTTGTTGCGCCAAAGCCCGATGGTGCGGATATAATTGCCGACTTTTTCCTCGCCCAGCGCCAGCATTTTCTGCGGTGTATCGGCGACCGCAAACAGATCGCGTGTCGCCTTATTGACGCCCGCATCGGTCGCCTGCGCCGACAGAACCACCGCCACCAGCAAGGTGAAAGCATTCACATGCTCCAGTTCGCCCTTCGGTTCCGGGCGCTGAACGGAGAAGCGACGGAAGATTTCGTGAATCTCGTCAGCCGTATAGAGCGTACCGGCCACCCGGCGCGGACGCCGTGCTGGAGCGGCGGCGGAGACAGTTACCGGCGATTTGATTTTGGCCTTTTGCATTCTGTCTCTATACTGAGGTCTGTTCCTGGAAGACAACCCGCAGCTTGACGCAGGCGGCTTTCAGATCAAGGGTTCAGACTTCGATGCACCATCCAGACGGCGCGGAACCAGACAGGTTCGAGACCCCTATTTTTGAAGCCTTGCTGACGCCCTACCGCTCGCTGGGGCGGACGGGCTTCACCGTCCTGATGGCGGCCCTTATCACCTGCTGGTTGTTTGTCGGAATTCTGTTCTGGTCCATTGGCGCATGGCCGATTTTCGGCTTTTTCGGCCTTGATGTGCTGGCGATCTATCTGGCATTTCGCTGGAATTACCGCGCGGCCCGGGCGCGTGAAGAGATTTCCGTTTCACGCGCCGCCTTGCATATCCGCCAATATGCCCCATCCGGCAAAATGACCGCGCATCAGTTCAACCCGTTCTGGACACGCTTTCGCGTGGCGCGAAAGCCGGATATCGGCATTACGGATATGCGCGTCGAAAGCCGCGACCAGCACGTCGCTATCGGCAGCTTTCTGAACCCTGACGACCGCGAAAACTTCGCCACCGCCTTTCGCGCAGCTCTGGCCGAAGCACGGCGGTAGAGCGCATTTCAGCCTATGCCAAGTTTGACACTAGCCGCCCCGCAACAGTGGCGGGTATCGCCCAACCCATCGTCGTTTTACGATATGACGAAGGGGGATTCCGGCATTGGCCCTTGAAGTCGGGCTTTTCACAAGCCATATCAGTTAGCGGAGAGATACGCCGAACGGGTTCTCTTCATAACGGTCGCTTCTCATCAAGGACTGACGCAATGACAAGAATGACACCGTTTTCGAGCCCTCTCTTGCTCGGATTCGACACGATGGAAAAGACGCTCGAACGGATTGCCAAATCCGGCGATGGCTACCCACCCTATAATATCGAACGCCTGCGCGGCGAAACAGGCTCTGAGCGCTTGCGCATCACGCTTGCCGTTGCAGGTTTTGCCAGCGACGATCTCGACGTCATGACGGAAGACAACCAGCTTGTCATCCGGGGGCGACAGACCGACGACACCGAACGCGAATATCTGCATCGCGGCATCGCGGCGCGACAGTTTCAACGGGTGTTCGTGCTGGCCGATGGCATGCGGGTGCTGGGTTGCGAGTTGAAAAACGGGCTTCTCTCCGTCGATCTCGACCGACCGGAACCGGAACGGCTGATCAAGAAAATCAACATAGCTGTGAAAGACTGAAAAACGTTCAGGTTTCGTT
>JAEXXS010000038.1 GCA_023451915.1 Pseudomonadota bacterium
TAAAGATGTTTCAATCTGAATTGCACGGCTGTGCAGAAAAAATAAAAACAGCCGGCGATCCTGGGGAGGAGACGCCTATGCCAGCTTTTCTGGAGGTGGCGAGCGCGCGCGTTCGTTATGGCAATAATGAGGTTCTCAAAGGGGTAGACCTGTCGGTCCGCAAAGGCGAATTTGTTGCGCTGCTCGGATCGTCAGGTTGTGGAAAAACAACCTTGCTGCGTGCAATCGCTGGTTTCAATACCCCCACCAGCGGTGCGATCAAGGTCAACGGCGCGGACGTAACCCGCCTGCCGCCAGACAAGCGCGGCATGGCGCTCGTCTTCCAGTCCTATGCGCTGTGGCCGCACATGACGGTTGCGCAGAATATCGGTTATGGGCTGCGTATTCGTGGCATCGCAAAAGACACAATCAAGCAGAAGGTGCAGGACGTAGCCCGCCTGCTTGGCCTTGATGCATTGCTTGAAAGAAAGCCTGCGGCCCTATCCGGCGGCCAGCGCCAGCGCGTCGCGCTTGGTCGTGCATTGGCCATCCAGCCGGATATCCTGCTTCTTGACGAGCCCCTCTCCAATCTCGATGCGCGTATTCGTCTGTCGGTGCGCCATGAAATCAGCGCCCTGCAGCGCCGTTTGGGCATTACGGCGGTTCACGTCACGCATGACCGCGAAGAGGCGATGGTGATGGCCGACAGGATCGTCATTCTCAACAATGGCGAGATCGCCCAGGCTGGCGCACCGGAAGAGGTTTACAACCACCCGGCGTCTGATTTCGTGGCCGCCTTCATGGGCGCGGAAAACCTCATCGAACTGCCGGTTGCGGTCAAAGCTGACCGGATTGAAATCGCTGCAGGCGCGCATAACAAGGCGAGCACCATTCCAGCCGGGAGAAGAAACCTTTCCGATGGAATCGCTTCCGCGCGTTTTCGCAGTGAAGCCGCTCAACTCGCAAATCCCGGCGCACGGCACGATAACGCACCCGCCCTCGTTCTGACGGGCAAGGTTGAACAGACCAGCTATCCCGGCGGTCTATGGCGTCACATGGTGCGTATTGGTGAGCATCACATCATGGTCGACGCACAGGAAAGCCATCAGCCTGGCACGGATGTCGAAGTTCATATACCCGACCAGGCACTGTTTTTGTTCGACAAATAGCCACGCAACCGCATCGCCGGGCAGCGTTTCGGCCCGGCCATTGTCATTACTGCGGGCTTCAAACGGCCCGCAGCCACCCAGAAATTCCCGATGAAGCAACAGGATGCCAGGCATCCCAATCGCAATCCACAAAACCGGTCCATCCGGATTTAACAGGAGTTTTTCATGAGAACGATCCTGAAAGCAGCAGTGGTGCTCGGTCTTACCGTGGCCCCAGCATCTGCCGACGAACTGACGGTGCTTACCGCCGGCGATCAGAACATGGTCGATTACGTGAACCAATATCTCGGACCATTGTTCGAGAAGGAAAATCCGGGCACGACAGTGCGCGTTGTCGGCACCGGCCCCGGTGATGCGGGTTCGCAGAAGATTCTCGAGCGTTTCGAAGCTCAGTCGAAGGCTGGCGTTGAAAAGTGGGATACGGATGTTGCCGTCATCCATGAAAAATTTGCCGGTCCAATGGTCACCGGCAAATTCCTGGAAAACTATCGCGGCAAGATCGAAACCGGCAAGCTGGTAACCCGCGACAATGCCAAGATGGCGCTCGGCACCAATGTCGAAGGCTATGTCATGCCTATGTTCAACAGCCAGACCGCGCTTGCCTATAATCCGGCGCTCGTTCCAACACCGCCGAAGAGCTACGACGAACTCGTCACCTGGGCCAAGGAAAATCCGAAGCAATTCGGTTATAACGGCATCAAGGGCGGCGCTTCGGGCGTCAGCTTCGTGATGGGCTGGATTTATGCCTATGGCGGCGACGCCAACAAGCTGCAGCAGGGACCGTTCGAAGAAGGCGAAGCCAAGAACTGGGACAAGGCTTTCGCATCGCTGAAGGAGTTCACCAAAAACGCAACTCTGACGCCCGGCAATGCCGGAACGCTCGACATGCTGAGCCGTGGTGAAATCGCCATGGGGCCGGTCTGGGTGGATATGTTCTATTCGTGGAAAGCGAATGGCCAGCTGCCGCCGGAAATGAAGCTTGTTCTGCCCGAGCCGGGCATGCCGGGCCAGCCGATGCATTATGTGATCCCGGAAAAGAGCGCGCATAAGGAACTGGCCGAAAAGTTCGTGGCGCTCGCAACCAGCCCCAAGGTTCAGGCTGAAGGCATCGTGAAGCGCTTCAACTGGTATCCGGGTATCGACGCCGACAACGTGAAGTCGGAACTCGATGCCGACACCTGGAACAAGCTTTTCACCGATATCTCGGCTGACGATCTGGGCAAACTCGGCAAGTCCTTCCCGATTGCTCCATACAACACTGCCATTCTCGAAGCCTATGAACGTCAGGTAGGCAACTGATAACCGCTTTGCCGGATGCGCCATCTGTGGCGCATCCGGTATTCCATCGTTTTCATGAGGTCTCGAATGTCGCCAAGACTGACGGGTTTACTGCTGGTCGCCCCCGCATTGGCGATCGTTGTGGTATTGTTCATCGTGCCGTTGTTCGGCGCGCTCACCGGTGCATTTTATGTTTCCGGACAATGGGGCTTCGGCAATTTCACCAAGACATTCGAGCTTTATTCAAGCGACATCCTGTTCACACTGGTGATTGTCGTGCTGTCGTCAGTGCTGATTGCGCTGCTTTCCATTGCGATTGGCGGTTATCTGACGCTCGGCTCCAATCCACGTGCGGTTGCCGTGCTACGCTGGCTTTATCGCTGGCCTTTGTTCATTCCGTTTATCGTTGTGGGCCAGATATTGCGGACTTTTCTCGCCAAGAACGGTCTGATGAATAGCCTTCTGTTCGAAACCGGCATATTAACGCCATTGCAGGCGATGAGCTTTCTTGACTGGCGCGGCATCACCATCGCATTCGTTTGGAAACAGACCCCGTTCGTCACCCTGCTTCTGGCAGGAGCCATGGCCTCTCTCGACAGAAGCACCATTGAATCCGCCCGCAATCTGGGCGCAGGACGCCTGCGCATCCTGATCGAGATCGTTCTGCCACAGGTGCGCCAGACGCTTCTCGTGGGCCTTATCCTGAGCTTTGTGACCATGATGTCGGTGCTGTCCGTGCCGCTGATGATCAACGCGCAATCACCAACCATGATCACCGCGAATATGGCCTTCCGCATCAACGCCTATGGCGATTACGGGGTCGCGAATGCGCTCGGCACGATTTCGCTGCTGATGACCAGTCTGGTGGCGTGGATCTATCTGCGCCAGACCATGAGGGAGCACGGCAAATGAGCACCACCTTCGACTGGCGCTGGATTCCGCGCGGTATCATCCTTGGCCTTCTGGCCTTCGCAATCTTCGGCCCGCTGGCCAATCTGCTTCTGTGGGCGGTTGCGGAACGCTGGTATTTTCCCCATACGCTGCCACTGCAATATGGTTTCTCGTTCTGGGCCAATGTCTTCTCGCCGCGCGGCAATGCGCTGTCGTCACTCGGAACCAGTGTCGTCATCGCGATCCTGACCGTGATCGTCTCGCTGGGGCTGGCCATTCCCGCGGGCTATGCGCTGGCACGGCTGAAACTGCCATTTCGTGGCCTGATCTTGCTGACGCTTCTGATCCCGCAGGCCTTTCCCAACCTGCCGGTCTATGTGAACATCGCGCAGATGTTCTATTCGTTCGGCCTCAACGGCACGATCCTTGGCGTGGTGCTGGTGCATGTCACGCACGGGCTTGTCTATGCGGTCTGGATTGCAACCGCTGCTTTCTCGGCCATCGACATCGAGCTTGAAGAAGCGGCGCGTTCGATGGGCGCTTCCGCGCTGAAAACCTTCTTCGACATCACATTGCCCATCGCCGCACCGGGGCTGTTGGCAAGCGCGATCTTCGTTTTCCTGGAATCGCTGGACGAATTTACCGGCACCTATTTCGTGGGCGCGCCAGACATTTCCACGCTGCCGCTCTTGCTCTATACGGCAAGCTCCGGCGGCAATTATCAGATTGCATCGATCAGCGCGCTGATACTGCTTGTGCCGTCGATTGCTTTCATGTTCGTTGTCGAGCGGTTCCTCCGCGCCGATGTTCTTTCGAAAGTGGGACGCTAGAAATGGCTCAGCAAGATAACGATGCCAATGGTGGCCCACGCTTTATCAGCGCCCATGAAGTGGCGCAGGAGGCCGGCGTCTCGCGTTCCGCCGTTTCCCGCACTTTCACACCGGGCGCGAGCGTTTCGGCTGCCACCCGCGAGAAAGTTCTCAAAGCTGCCGACAAGCTTGGCTATCAGGTCAATGATCTTGCACGCGGGCTTCTCGCCCACCGCAGCCGCATCGTCGGCATGATCGCTGCCGATCCCGACAGTCCTTTCCGGGCGCGCCAGATCGCCACCCTTTCCAGACGCCTTGCAGCGCGGGGCAATGTGCCAGTGCTGATACCAACCGGCCAGCATGGCGAAAACCTTTCTGCCGCCCACGAAGCGCTGCTGCGCTATCGGGCGGAAGCGACCGTGGTTCTGTCGGGGATGCCGTCCTCGTCCTTTGTTGAACTCGCACAGCGAAACGGCCAGCCGCTCATTCTTGTCGGCAGAACTGAGGCTGGAGCAGACCATGTTCACGCCAACAACAAGCTTGCGGCGGAAACGGCTGTCGATGTGTTCGCAGCGCGGGGTTTTAAAAAGCTTGGCCTGATCACATCCAATGTCGGCAGCTACAGCCTCGTGGAACGCGAGCAGGCATTTATCGCAAAAGCAAACAGCCTCGGTCTCCCCGTCGTCATCCAGCGGGGCGAACTGACGGATTATGACAGCGGGTTCGCCGCCGGTTCCCTGCTGCTCGGCGACAATGACCGGGTGGAGGCCGTGCTGTGCGTCAACGATCTGATGGCGTTTGGTCTGATGGACTGCGCGCGTGATGTCTATAATCTCAGCATTCCCGACGATCTTTCGATCATCGGCTTCGACAATGTGGCCGAGGCGCGCTGGGGTGCCTATCGTTTGACGACATTCGATCAGAATGCGGAGCGCCTGTCGGCAGAGATCGTTCGCCTGCTCGATGAACGGGAAAATGCGCCCAACGAGCCGCCGCAGACCGTTGTGCTCGATATGCCGCTCATTCTGCGCGGCAGCGTGCGGCCATTGAAAACAG
>JAEXXS010000075.1 GCA_023451915.1 Pseudomonadota bacterium
TCACCAGCGGCAGTAATTCATCGGTGCTCTGCCTGTATTCGGTGTGAATTTCAACCGGCAAGGCGTTTTTAAGCACCGACATTTCAGGGCCGCCGATAAAAAGTGAATTCACTTCGGCATCCACGATGGGCCGTGCGAGGTCGGCATGCAGCTTTCCAGACTGGCGACCGAGTTCCAGCATGTCGCCGAGAACCGCAATGCGCCGCCCTTTCGGACCTTCCGGCTTCGACGACTGGAGCAATGCCAACGCCGCACGCATGGAGGTCGGATTGGCATTATAGCTTTCGTCGATCAGCGTGAACGTGCCGCCATCGGGGTGTTGCAGCACATGCTGCGCACCGCGTCCGCCTTCTGCCGAAAGCGTCGCCATGGCCATGGTCACCTTGGCGAGATCGGCGCCGACGAGGTCTGAAGCGCCAAGCACCGCCAGCATGTTCTGTACGATGTGACGGCCCGGTATGCTGACCTTTACGACAGCTTCGTGATTGCCGATCTTCACCGTCATGCAAGAGCAGGTCGGGTGCAGCTTGACTTCGCGCAGGCGATAATCGGCACGCGCATTTTCGCCAAAGGTCGAAATATGTTCGACGCCCGCTTTCTCCGCCAGTTCTTCCAGCTGCTTGAAACGCTTGTCGTCGCGGTTCAAAAGCGCATAGCCGCCCGGAACAATACCTTCGAAAATCTCGGCCTTGGCGACCGCGATTTCTTCCAGATTGGCGAAGTGGCCAAGATGCGCAGGCGCGATCAGCGTGATCAGAGCCACATGCGGACGAACCATCTTCACCAGCGGACGAATTTCGTCATGATGGTTCATGCCGATTTCCAACACGCCGTAATCGGTATCGGCTGGCATGCGGGCGAGCGTCAGCGGCACACCCCAATGATTGTTGAACGACGCCACCGAAGCATGCACCTTGCCGACGCCGGACAGAACATGGCGCAGCGCTTCCTTGGTCGTCGTCTTGCCGACAGAACCCGTCACCGCGATGATCTGCGCCTTTGAGCGCGCACGCGATGCAATGCCGAGCTTGGTCAGCGCTTCCAGTACGTCTTCTACGACGATCATCGGCACTTTGAGATTGCCGAAAGCAGGCAGGCGATGCTCAGCCACCACCAGCAGACCCGCGCCAGCCGCCATTGCAGCCGTCGCAAAGTCATGCCCGTCGAACAGGTCGCCCTTGATCGCGAAAAACGCCTCGCCCGGTTTCAGCGTGCGGCTGTCGATGGAAATGCCGGTTATACCCGGGGGAAGCGTGCCGAAGGGCCTGCCTCCCATGGCGTCAACCATATCAGCCGATGACCAAAGCCATTCATTCATCCCTGACGCTCCTCCAGACGAGCGGCCAGTGCGGCTGCAACTTCCGCATGATCGGAGAATGGCAGGGTAATACTGCCCACGATCTGGCCTTCCTCATGTCCCTTGCCCGCAACCACCAGCGTGTCGCCCGGCATCATCATCGACACAGCCGTGAAGATCGCTTCGCGGCGATCGCCAATTTCAGTCGCACCGTTGGCCGCAGCCATGATTTCCGAACGGATTTGCGCTGGAACTTCCGAACGCGGATTGTCGTCGGTGACGATCACCACATCGGCAAGACGCGCGGCAATTTCGCCCATGATCGGGCGTTTGCCCTTGTCGCGATCACCGCCGCAGCCGAACACGACGATCACGCGACCGGTGGTGAAGGGCCGAACCGAAGTCAGAACATTTTCAAGCGCTTCCGGCTTATGCGCATAATCGACATAGGCCGGTGCGCCATCTTCGGTCGCACCCACCAGATCGAGACGGCCCGGCGCGCCCTTCAGGCGTTCCAATGCGCGCATGGCGGCGGCGGCAGGCACGCCCGTAACCATGGCGAGACCAGCGGCAACCAGCGCATTCGCCACCTGGAAATCACCGGCCAGCGGCAGCTCGATTTCAAAGATTTCGTCGCCGATGCGCACTTCAACATGCTGGCGGAAACGCTCATGCTCAACGCGCTTCAAATTGATGAAATTGCCCTTGCGGCCAACGGTCTTGACGTCACAACCGGCAGCGGTGGCCGCATCGATCGCCTGTTGCGAAAAATGATCGTCGGAAAAGATGATCGCAGGCGCACCCTTCGGCAGCAGCGTATCGAACAGGCGCATCTTCGCGCCAAGATATTCCTCGATGGTCGCGTGATAATCCATATGGTCGCGACCAAGATTGGTGAAAGCGCCAGCGGCCAGTTTCACGCCGTCGAGACGACGCTGGTCAAGCCCATGCGAGGAGGCTTCCATCGCAGCATGGGTCACGCCCTCGTCGGCCAGTTCAGCCAGAACGCGCTGCAGCTCTACCGGATCGGGTGTCGTCAGCGAATTATAGTCGCTGCGAGTCGGCGAAAACACGCCCGTCGTGCCGATATTGGCAGCGGGAAAACCTGCATAGGCCCAAATCTGACGCGTGAAGGACGCAACCGAGGTTTTGCCACTGGTGCCCGTGACGGCAACCATGATTTCAGGCTGCTTGCCATAAAACTGTGCCGCGGCGGTTGCCAGCGCGTGACGCGGATCGTCTACATGCAGAACCGGAACGCTGGCATTCTCGATGGCCGCATCCTTGGCGGCAATCACGGCAGCTGCCCCGCGTTTAATCGCATCGGCAGCAAATGCCGCCCCATCCGCCTTCACGCCTTTGAGCGCCGCGAAGAGAAAACCGCGTTCGACCTTGCGAGAATCCGAGGTCACGCCCGTGATTTCCACCTCACCATCGGTGCCGGAGGCCAGTTCCTTAAAAAGAGCGATTTCCTTCAGTTTCATGGCAATCAAATCCAAATTTCGTTGCGTATCCAAGCTATGCTGCGCGAATCAGTCGTATTCGTTGGAAACCATTGCTGGCGGCAATTCCTGTTTTAAATCAGGCCCGCCGCTCATATTGCTCACGGTTGCCGGTTGTGCATCCAGCTCGAAGTCAGGTTTGACGCCGAGGAATGATGCCGAACGGCTGATGATTTCGTAGACCATCGGCGCAGCATTGAAGCCCGCAGTCGCGCCGAATTTGCCCTGTTCCGGCTTCGGCTCATCGATGATGGTCAGCACGACATAGGCCGGATCTTCGATCGGGAACGAGGCAAGGAAGGCGTTAAAGCGCGAATCCTTCGAATAGCGACCGTGAACCACCTTTTCAGCCGTACCCGTCTTTCCACCGACGCGATAGCCCGGAACGGCCGCGCGCTTGCCCGAACCGCCGGGCGCCGTGGCGTTGAGGCGATAGAGATAACGCATATCAGCAGAAACTTGTGGATGAACGACCTGCTTCTCGCCAAGGGCCGCCGTTTCGGCCTGTGTGCGCATCAGGAAGGTCGGGTTGAACAGCTTGCCGCCATTCATCAGCGCTGCCGCACCCACTGCCGTCTGCAACGGGGTCGTCATCATGCCGTGACCGAATGAGATGGTCATCGAATGGACCTTCTTCCAGACACGCGGCTCGACCGGACGCGCCACTTCCGGCAATTCCGTCTGCATGCGGTCGAGGAGGCCCATCTTCTTGAGGAAGGCACGATGGCCCTCGATGCCGACCGCATCGGCTTCACGACCGGAACCGATATTCGACGAATAGATGAAGACTTCCGGGAGCGTCAGCCAGCGGCCCTTGCCGTGGAAGTCGCGGATGGTCTGGCGACCGAACACCAGCGGACGCGTGGCATCGAGCTTCGACTGCAAGGTGAACTTGCCGGAATCGAGCGCCATCGCCGTGGTGAAGGTCTTGATGGTCGAGCCCATTTCATAGGTGCCCGCCGACATGCGGTTGAGGCGGTCCTTGTCGAGTGCGTTGACCGGATTGTTCGGATCGAAATCCGGCACCGAAGCCATGGCGATGACTTCACCGGTCTTGATATTCAAAACGACGGCGCCTGCGGCAATGGCGCGATAGCGTTCCATGGCCTTGACCAGTACGTCGCGCATAATGTGCTGCACACGAATATCAATGGACAGGCGCACCGGCTCAAGCGACTGACCGGTCGCAAGACCGGCAAGACGAAGATCGGTCAGGCCCTGGCTGTCGATATATTTTTCCATACCGGCAATGCCCTGGTTATCGACATTGACGAGACCCAGAATATGCGATGCAGTCGGGCCGCCTGGATAGAAACGGCGCTTTTCCGTGCGGAAACCGATGCCCGGCACGCCCAGCGCCATGATCTGGCTCTGCTGCTTCGGCGTCAGGCCGCGCTTGACCCAGACGAAGCCAGCACCGCTCTTCAGACGCTTATAGGTCGCTTCCCAATCCAAATCGGGCAGCACCGTCGACAGCATTTCGATGGTTTCATCGGGATCGACGATCTTGCGCGGTTCTGCATAAAGCGAAGCCGTGTTGATGTCGGTCGCAAGAATTTCGCCGTTGCGGTCGAGAATATCCGGGCGCGAGGCAAGCTGGTGTACGGCTGGGCCGGAGGCGTCTTCATCCTCACCGCCGATCATGCCGAAATAGACGAGCTTGCCGCCAATCACGCCATAAATGCCGACGAAGCAGGCAATCGCCATCCACAAGCGGTTGCGTGCACGATTGCCGTGCTTTTTACGCGACCCGACAAAAGCCATGTTGCCAGCCAGCTTTTCATCGCCGACCGGCTCCTGACCGTCCATCGCATTTTTGTTCTTTTTGGAGAGACCGAGTTTCAGCCGCATGATCAGTGCTTTGCCCCGCTCTTCTTCTTGATGCTGCCCGTGGTGATCTTGTCCTGTTCGAGGACGCCGCTTGCCACCAGTTCATCCGTGCCGGAGATGATTTTCTGGATGTCGTCCAGCGGACGCTCCGGAATATCGGCAGCACTGAGGATAAGCTGCTCGGCCACGATCGGCTGCAGGTTGAGTTCTTTTTCATAGACGCCGGTGAGGCTTTGCAACCGGCCCGGCTGCGTCATCAGCGCCCAGTCCGCCCGCAGCAACGTAATCGTATCGCGCTCGGAATTGATCTGGCGCGTCAGCTTGGCGATGACCGCGATCTGTTTTTCGGCGTCATACTTGATGGTGTAGGTGACAGCTGCTGCCACCAACATCGCCGCAATCATGATGAGATCAAAAGTACGCAGCACTCGTTCAACTCCGGCTCAGTTCATGCGTTTCAGGCAATTTGGGCAGCCCGAACAGCGAAAGATCATCTTCAAGCGGCGGATTTACCGTCCGCAGTCCGGCACGCAGCTTCGCCGAGCGCGCACGTGGATTGCTGGCTTCTTCCTCCGGCGTCGGCCCGACAGCGCCTTTGACAGCGGGCGTAAAACTCGGCTGACGAACATGCGTTTCGGGCATGTGCCGCGAACCCGCGCTGCCGCCTGCGCGATCCGCGAAATAGCGTTTCACCATGCGATCTTCGAGCGAATGGAATGTCACCACCACCAGCCGTCCGCCGGGCTTCAAAACCTGTTCGGCGGCCAAAAGCGCGCGGGCCAGTTCGCCTAACTCGTCATTCACATAGATGCGCAGCGCCTGAAACACGCGCGTCGCTGGATGGATCGCCACTTTGGGGTTGCGCCCGACCAGCGATTCAATCGCATTGGCGAGATCAAGCGTGCGGGTGAAAGGCTGCGCCTCGCGGCGCTTTTCGATCATCCGCGCGATGCGCCCAGCATGACGCTCTTCGCCGAGAAAATTGAAGATGCGCGCCAGATCGCCCATTTTTAGACGATTGACGACATCGGCAGCACTGGGCCCCTTGCTGGACATGCGCATGTCGAGAGGCCCATCCTTCTGGAAAGAGAAGCCGCGCTCAGCTTCATCGATCTGCATCGACGAAACACCGATATCGAGCACAACGCCATCCACTTTGCTGCCTGCTCCCTTCACTTGCGCGACCGCTGAATCCAGCGCCGAAAACCGGCTTTCCACCAGATGCAGACGCCCCGGAAACTGCTTTTCCATGGCGCGTCCGGCTTCGATGGCCGTCGGATCGCGATCAATCGCGATTACTTCGGCCCCTTCATCCAAAATGCGACGGGTGTAGCCGCCCGCCCCGAAGGTGCCGTCGACGATGACTTCGCCGGGCTTGGGCTTGAGCGCGTCAATCACCTCGGAAATCAACACCGGAACGTGACGGACTTCAGCCCCTTCGGCTTGAGATTTGTCTCCGCCGAGGCTCGCCATCATTCCGTTCCTTTCCCGGGAGTTGCCCCCGCTATCCTGTGTTCTGTCTGCGGATTCCGACCATTTGTCGTCAGGGAGACGATCAGGCGGATTCGTTCGTCAGTTATCGGATATTAAGCTTAATGAAGCGTTATCCTTTATATCAGCGCACGGGAATAATGAGGGAGTAAGGGAGTAAGGGAGTAAGGGAGTAAGGGAGTAAGGGAGTAAGGGAGTAAGGGAGTAAGGGAGTAAGGG
>JAEXXS010000166.1 GCA_023451915.1 Pseudomonadota bacterium
GAACGCCCATTGGCAAGCTGCACCGTCACGCCGTCGCTATCGACCGCGCTCGCCTTGACCTCGATGAAATTCATGGTCGGCGATCCGATGAAGCCCGCTACGAAACGATTGACCGGGTGGTGATAAAGCTCCAGCGGCGAACCGACCTGTTCCAGCTTGCCATCGCGCAGCACGACGATCTTGTCGGCAAGCGTCATGGCTTCTACCTGATCATGCGTGACATAAATCATCGTCGCATTGAGCCGATCATGCAGACGCGCCAGCTCGATACGCATTTGCACGCGCAGCGCTGCATCGAGATTGGACAGCGGCTCGTCGAACAGGAAAATCTTCGGCTCGCGGACCATGGCGCGCCCGATGGCGACGCGCTGGCGCTGCCCGCCCGAAAGCTGGCGGGGCTTGCGGTCCAGTAATGTGTCGAGCTGCAATGTCTTGGCGACATCTTCCACCTTGCGGTCGCGCTCGGCCTTGCCGACACCTGCAAGCTTGAGCGCGAAACCCATATTGTCGCGCACATTCATATGCGGATAGAGCGCATAGGTCTGGAAAACCATCGCAAGCCCGCGCTCATCCGGCGGCGTATCGTTGCATTGCTGCCCGTCGATCAAAAGGTCACCGCTGGTGATTTCTTCCAGCCCCGCAATCATCCGCAGAAGCGTGGATTTGCCCGAACCGGACGGCCCGACGAAGACCACGAATTCGCGGTCTTCGATATTAAGGTCCACACCTTTGATGACATCGATATTGCCGAAGGACTTGGTGGCGTTATGAAAAGAAAGCGTAGCCATGGGGTTCCCTTTATTTCACCGCGCCGAAGGTGAGGCCGCGCACCAGTTGGCGCTGCGTAACCCAACCGAAGACGAGGATCGGCGCGATGGCGAGCGTGGACGCTGCCGAGAGTTTTGCCCAGAAAAGCCCTTCCGGTGACGAAAAGGACGCGATGAATGCGGTGAGAGGTCCGGCCTGCGAGGCGGTGAGATTGAGGCTCCAGAAAGCTTCGTTCCAGCACAGGATGATGGAAAGAAGCGCCGTCGATGCGATGCCGGGCAGGCTCAGCGGCAGGAGCAGATAACGTATCTGCTGGCCCACCTTCGCCCCATCCATACGGCTTGCCTCCAGGATCTCATGCGGCACTTCCTTGAAAAAGGAATAGAGCATCCAGACCACAATCGGCAGATTGGAAAGGGTGAAGATGATGATCAACCCGGTGCGCGTGTCGAGAAGCCCGGTATCCCTTGCCAGAAGATAGATCGGCACCAGAACACCCACCGCAGGCAGCATCTTGGTGGAGAGCATCCACAACAGCAAATCCTTGGTGCGCTTGCCCGGAAAGAATGCCGCCGCATAAGCGGCCGGAACGGCGATCAGCAGCGACAGGATCGTCGCGCCGAGGCTCTCCACCACGCTGTTCATGGCGTAGCGGAAATAGTCGGCGCGCTGATTGACCGCCGCGAAATTTTCCAGCGTCGGCTCGAAGAACAGCTTTGGCGGAGCGACCGCGTCGATTTCCGTCTTGAATGCCGCAAGCAGCATCCAGAGGATTGGAAAGAACATCAAGAGCGCCACAATCCAGCCGATAATCCCGGCAGAGAGTGCGGCTTTGTCGAACTTGCGTTTTGCAGCCATCGTTCGTCTCCCCCTAATTGTCCAGATTGCGCGCCACGGTTCGGATGAGGAACGCGGCAACGATATTGGCGAGGATGATGGCGATGACACCGGCAGCCGAAGCGCCGCCGATATCCCACTGAAGGAGCGCCTTCAGATAGATGAAATAGGTCAGCGTTGTCGTAGCGATACCCGGCCCACCGGAGGTGGTGACAAGGATTTCCGCGAAGACCGACAGAAGAAAGATCGTCTCAATCATGATGACGACCGAGATCGGGCGCAACAGATGCGGCAGGACGATATAAAAGAACATCACCGGCCCTTTGGCGCCGTCAAGCCGCGCCGCTTCCATCTGCTCGCGGTCGAGCGACTGCATCGCGGTCATCAGGATCAGTGTCGCGAAAGGCACCCACTGCCAGGACACAATCATGATGATCGAGGCCATCGGAAACTGCCCGAACCAGTCTATGACCGGCAGACCGAAACTGCGCGAGATAAAGGCGAACAGCCCGTTGACCGGGTGCATCAGAAGGTTTTTCCAGATCAGCGCCGACACTGTCGGCATGACGAAAAATGGAGCAATGACCAGAAGCCGCGCAATGTTCTTGCCCCAGAAATCCTGATCGAAGATCACGGCGAACAGAACGCCGAGCACCACCGAAATGGCCAGAACCGAGCCCAGCAGAATGAGCGTCTTCGTGATGGCCGACCAGAGCCCCGGATCGGACAGCAGGAACTTGTAGTTCGATAAACCGGCAAAACCGGTCACAAAGGGATTGATCAGATTATAATATTGAAACGAGAACCAGAGCGTCATCGCCAGTGGGACGATCATCCATAGCAAGAGCAGGATGACGGCGGGTGCAAGCAGAGGTCCGGTGCGGACGCTGCGGCGCGATTTTGCGGCAAAGCGCGATTTGGCGCCTGTGGCCAAGGCCGGGTTTGCTGGCATGTCTGACGTTCCTCCCCTTCCCGCTTCGACATCCGCCGCGCCCCGATAAGGGTGCAGCGGATCGCGCGAAAATCGAGCCAGCCGCCCGGTCCCTTCAGGCATTTCCAGCAAGAGTGCGAAACGGCTTTGCTGGAAATGCGCAGAAGCGAAACCTGTGGCGACGGGCCTGATGGCAACCGGATTACTTGATGTAACCCGACTGCTTCATGATCTGTTCGGCCTGCTTCTGTGCGCCATCAAGCGCCGCATCGACGCTTTGCTGACCAGCGACAGCCGAAGAGATGGCCTGACCGACAATCGTACCAATCGCCTGGAATTCAGGGATCGCCACGAATTGGATACCTGTATAGGGAACCGGGTCTTTGGTCGGCTTGGTCGGGTCGGCCGATTCAATCGCCTTGAGAACCGTCTCGGCGAAAGGCGCGGCCTTCTTGTACTCTTCGTTGGAATAGGTGGACTGACGCGTGCCTGGCGGAACAGCAACCCAGCCTTCCGACTTGCCGACCAGTTCGACATAGCCCTTCGAGGTCGCCCATTTCAGGAACGACTTTGCGGCTTCCGCCTTCTTGGTCGATGCCGGAATGGCGAGGTTCCACGACCAGGCCCATGACGAGCCGTTCGGCGTCACTTCGACGGGCGCCTTGGTGAAGGCGACCTTGTCGGCAACCTGGCTCTGCTTCGGATCGTAGATGCGGCCCGCAGCCGAGGTGGCGTCGATCCACATGGCGCAATGGCCGGTGGAGAACAGCGCCTGATTTTCGTTGAAGCCGTTCGAGGTGATTCCGGGAGGGCCTGCTTCCTTCATCAGGTCGACATAGTAATTGATGGCTTTTTTCCAGGTATCGGAGCTCATCTGCGGCTTCCAGCTCTCATCGAACCAGCTGCCGCCAAACGTGTTCACCAGCGTCGAAAGATAGGCCATGTTTTCGCCCCAGCCGGGCTTGCCGCGCAGGCAAAGACCGTACTGTTCTTTCGATTTATCGGTGAGCTTGGTCGCGAATTCCTTGATCTCGGCATAGGTTGGCGCGTCCGGCATTTTCA
Organism: Pseudomonadota bacterium; assembly: GCA_023451915.1. The sequence continues at coordinate 3,599 of JAEXXS010000166.1, forward strand.
GCCCGGCGGCTTCAAACAGATCCTTGCGATAAAGGGTGAACGAGCTTTCCGCATAGAATGGCACGGCATAAAGCTTGCCATCGACGGTCAGACCGGCGCGCACCGGCTTGATGAGATCGTCATAGTCGTAATCGTCGCCCAGATCATCGACCGCAAGAAGCCATCCGGCCTTGCCCCAGATCGGGGTTTCGTAACCGCCGATGGTCATGATGTCGAACTGGCCACTCTTGGTTGCGATGT
>JAEXXS010000208.1 GCA_023451915.1 Pseudomonadota bacterium
ACGATACCCTTTTCCAGCGCCCGCGCCATGCCTTCCAGATCGAACTCGCGCAGCGTCACGCGCATGTCGGGAAACACCTGTTTCAAATGGCCCAATATGCCCGGAATGCAGACCGGCCCCAGCGTGCTGAAATAGCCGAGCGTCAACCGTGCCGCGCCTTCGCCCTTGCCCGATACGGCAAAGTCTTCAGCGCCAGCCAGTAACAGCCGCGCCTCCTGCAGCTTGCGACTGCCGAAAGGCGTCAGCTCCAGCCCCTTGGCCTGCCGCCGTTCGAAAAGCGACTGCCCCAGATCGCGTTCCAGATCGCGGATTGCCACCGAAATGGATGGCTGTGAGACGTTAAGCTTTTCGGCAGCGCCTGTTGCGCTGCCAGTCTCGGCGGACGTTACGAAATAATGCAGCTGTCGAAGCGATATCATTAAAGGATTTTCCTATAATGACTACTCGTTTTCAATTCTTTTTTTTCTAGTGAACTCTATCTAGCCTCCTCTTTAGAGCGCGTTTCAATGTGATTTTCCGAAAACCGTTTCACACTTTTTGGGACGCGCTCTTATGAAAACAAAAAGGGGATAAAGCGCATGTTCAACGAAAGGGCTCCGTGCCTTGCCGGTATTCGCGTGCTGGATTTCACGCGCGTTCTGGCCGGGCCGTTCTGCACGGCCTTGCTTGGCGATCTTGGCGCGGAAGTCATCAAGATCGAAAGTCCGGAAGGCGACGATTACCGGCATATCACGCCGGGCACCGCCGATGGCGGCGGGCTGTTCCTGCTGATGAACCGCAATAAGAAGAGCATCTCCATCGATCTGCGCAAGGAACGCGGGCGGCACATCGTCCGCGAACTGGCAAAGAATGCCGACATCATTGTGGAAAATTTTCGCCCCGGCGTGATGGACCGGCTGGGGCTCGGGCATGCTGAGCTTGCCAAAGACAATCCACGGCTGATCCATGTGGCGATTTCCGGTTTCGGCCAGCAAAGCCCGATGGGCAATCTGCCTGCTTACGATCTGGTCGTGCAGGCGGTAACCGGCTTCATGGATATTTCCGGCGAACCGGATGGACCGCCCATGATGACGGGTGAATCCGTTGCGGACCTGACAGCCGGGCTTTTTGCATCCTGGTCGGCGCTTGCAGCCCTTCTTGCCCGTGAACGCACTGGCAAGGGCCAGTTTGTCGATGTCGCCATGTATGATTGCATGTTCAATCTTCTGCCCGCGGCGCTGACCCAGCAGCTTTATGGCAGCAAACCGCCGAAGCGGGTTGGGAACCGCCATCCTTTGAGCGCGCCTTTCGGTGTCTTTGCCGCAGCAGACGGATATCTGACCATTGCCGTTTTGAGTTCCAAACAATTCGCCGGTCTGGCGGAGGCCCTTGGCCAGCCGCAGCTTGCGACAGATGATCGCTTTTCCACGGCGACAGCACGCAACAAAAACCATGCCGAACTGAAGAGCATCATCGAGGCATGGAGCACGGCGATCAATGTCGAACAGGTGATCGACGCCTTGCAGGCCCATGATGTGCCCTGCTCGCCGGTGCTTTCCGTCTCCGACGCAACCGCCAGCGAACAGGTGCGGGCGCGCGGGCTTTTGCCGGAGGTCGCCTCTCCGAACGGCCCGGTGCGCGTTCTGCGCCAACCGGCCCGGTTCTCCGGCATGGATTGCCCCGCCCCGGCGCCGCCGCCCGCGCTAGGCGCGCATGCCGCCGACATATTGCAGGAAAAACTGGAACTCTCTGCCGACGATATCGAAAGCCTTGTGCGCGACGGCGTGCTGCACGGCCTGACATTGCAACCGCAGCCGCTTTTGAAGGAAGCCAACCATGACGCATGATTGCCTGCTGACCGACGAACAACGGATGATCCGCGACAGTGCGCGCAGCTATGCCCGTGAAAAACTGGCCCCGACCGCAGCCATGCGCGACCGGGAGCATCATTATTTTCCACGGACCGAAATGCGGGAACTGGGAGAACTGGGCTTTCTCGGCATGCTGGTTGCCGAGGAATGGGGCGGCGTTGCAACCGACCATCTAAGCTATGTACTGGCGCTGGAAGAAATCGCCGCCGCCGATGGCAGCATCGGCGCGATGATGGCGCTGCACAATGGGCTTATTTCACCCCCCTTGCGCGTGCATGGGAGCGACCAACAGAAGGAGCTGTATCTTCGCCCGCTGGCGGAAGGTCGCTTCAACGGAGCCTTTGGGCTGACCGAGCCGGAAGCCGGCTCCAACGCCTTTGCGATCCGCACCAAGGCTGTGCGGGTGGATGGCGGCTTTCGTCTCACCGGCGCAAAGCAGTTCATGTCGAATGGAAAATCTGCCGATATCGCCATTATTTTTGCGGCGACCGAAAGCGACGATCCGCGCCGCCGCATCACCGCATTTCTGGTCTCTCCGGCAGCACCGGGTTATGTCTGCGTGCGTGTCGAAGACAAGCTCGGCCTCGCCGCGTCGGAAACCTGTCAGGTACAACTCGACGATGTCTTCGTCGCCGACGACCATGTGCTGGGCGAAGTCGGCGGCGGCTATGCTCTGGCGATGAGCACGCTGGAACTTGGTCGCCTTGGCATTGCGGCCCAGTCGCTTGGGCTGGCGCAGGCGGCCTTCGACCATGCCCATGCCTATGCGCTGGAACGGCAGACTTTCGGCAAAGCCATTATCGAGCATCAGGCGGTCGGTTTCCGGCTGGCGGAAATGCAGACGCAAATCGAAGTGGCGCGCAGCTATCTGCACTATGTCGCCCGCCTGCGCGATGCCGGCCAGCCCTGCAAGACGGAAGCCGCCATGGCAAAACTCTTCGCCTCCGAGATTGCCGAGAAAGTGGCCTCGGAAGCGATCCAGGTTCATGGCGGTTATGGTTATCTCAAGGATTTCGCCGTCGAACGCATCTATCGCGATGCTCGCATCTGCCGCATTTACGAGGGAACCAGCGATATTCAGAAACTGATTATCGCAGGTTCCCTCGCAAAGAAAGCCAAGGCGGTTTGATCAGACCGCGTGCGGCCTCAGCCCATCTGGGGCCGCGCTGCCGGGCGGTAGCCATCCGCGCCCCAATGCAGCACGACGCCCCGGCGACGGTCGCTTTCACGCGGCGGGTTATAGTGCCGGTGGAGCATGGCAAGGGCCGTCTTCAACGCGACCTTGCCGGAGCGCACCGGCCATTGCCGCTCGCGCTCCACGCGCTCCAGCCCTTTCAGGAAACAGCAAACATCGACCAGCACGCCGTTCAATTCCGGTCCGACCGCCTCCAGCGCGCGCTCCACCCGCATCCGGCTTGCAAGGGCAATATCGGTCAGTTCCGCCATGCCGCCTGCCCCACCGCGCCCGCCGCCGCCAACGCTAATATCCCAGCGCGAGGTGATCGACGGCATGAGCGAACCCCGCGTGAAATCCGCGCGTAAGCGTTCTCCTGCATAAAACTCATCCTCCGTAATGAAGGCATTGCCGTCAGGGCCTTTGCGCCGATAGAGCATGGCCAGCGGCGATTCCGCCAGATTGATCTCGACCTTTTCTCCCGACGCAAGTTCAAGCGGCGTCGTCACCCGCCCGCCGCCATAAATTGGCTCGGGCGGCGCGATTTTCGTCGATTTCGTGCGCCTGCGCCCATTGCCAGAAAGCGCCAGCTTCTGCCCCTCCATCCGCAACAAACCCTTGCCGCACATGGCAGCGATTTCATCCCGGGTGACCGCTATCGAGCCCTTTTCGCCAACCAGCAACATATGCGTATCGCGAACCGATTCCTGAATTTCGCAGGCCCCTGATTTAAGAAAGCGCAATACGCGCATTTCGGACGTCGAAAACTGGGTGGTCATGCCGCCATCCTCCAGGTTGAAAAAGCAGAATTCACGATGCGCTCAAAGGCGGTCACGATAGCGTCGAAATCGACATCATCGCGCATATCCTCGACAAGATGGCAGGCATGCATCACCGTTGTGCGATCCCGCGCAAAGCCGGTGGCCACCTCCCGCATTGCCAAGCCGAAGGACGTATGCGCCACATACATGCCGATCTGCCTGACACGCGCCACATTGCGCCTGCACCGGGTCGGCGCACGCAGTTCCTTGCCATCCACACCGAACGACGCCACGAGGAGATCGATCAGCGTTTCACACAATTGCACGCTGTATTCTTGCCGCTTTCGATCCGGCAATCCCTCAATTGGGTCGAGAAGAAGAGGCCTCCCATGACGTGCCGCGATCAACCGCAAAGCTTCAAAAGCATCTGCCCGCGTATGAATGACATCCGTTAGTTCCAAAGACATTCATCTTCCCTCATCTGAATAGGAATATCTTCTTATAATGAGGAAATTGCAAGGGAGGATAAGTTTGCAGGATAAAGTTTGGAGCGGTCCGCCCGGCGTCGGAGAATGGTGCATCGGGCGCGTCAACTTGGGGTCCCTGATCGCGGGCGCGACGGACTCTCTTTAACTATCTGCTATCTAAAGCATTTTCTCGACAGCCATCGCCAAGAGCCGCTGCACCGAGAGCAAACCGTCTGCCCCGTCTCCGGTCAAACAGAATTCACAGGTTTTAGGAATATTATCCACACCATACAGAAATAGCCGATCCTGTTTGTATCGACAAACAAGGACAAGCCTTATGAAAACAGCGCTGGAACAGGCCCGCAGAATCTT
>JAEXXS010000366.1 GCA_023451915.1 Pseudomonadota bacterium
GGCGTAAAGCCGGTGAAGCGCCAGCTGTAAAGCGGCCCCATACGCAGGCGGCGGCTGAACTTGCGCCACGCCTGTGCAACGGCCAGTCCCCAAAGGTGAGGGGTTTCGCTCAGCGCGACTGCCACCCGGTCTTTCTCCGTATCGTTTGTCATTGTGTCTACGCATTATCCAACGCAAAACCGCTTCGCACTTTTGGCTCGAAAATGCTCTAATCCTTCTGGCTAGATCAGAAATCCGGCCTTCTTTACAATTCTATAGAATGATGAATCGAGCGTTAACCATAACGGGTGTCGCTGCCCGTTATGACAATTTTTACGATTTAGTTTGGCTTACGCGCGCCGCTTGAAGCGTGCAGCGAAGAAACCGTCCATGCCAGCCATATGCGGGTCGCCGTTGAAACGCTCGGGCGGCAGATCGGCTGGCGTGGAACGCAGATAGCCTTCGCTGGTGATCAGACCTTCCAGACCGGGGCAATCGTCGTTTGTAATCGGGAAGGGTTCCAGCAGGGGATTTTCCGCGGCCTTGCGGGCCATTTCCTCGCCTTCAAGCGGATGCAGCGAGCAATTGGAAAAGACGATCACGCCGCCCGGCTTCACCAATGTCGCGGCATGGGCCAAAAGCTTGCCCTGAAGATCGGCGAGCTTGGTGATATCTTGTGGCGTCTTTGTCCACGGAACGTCGGGATGGCGGCGCACCGTACCGGTGGACGAGCAGGGCGCATCGAGAAGAACAGCGTCGAAAAGCTCTTCCGGCGCAAAATCCATCAGATTGGTCGCAACGGTTTTCGCCTCGTAGCCAAGGCGTTCCAGATTGCCGCGCAGACGCTTCAGCCGGTTTTCGGACAGATCAAGTGCGGTGACATTTGCGCCTTGCTGCACGAGCTGGGCCGTCTTGCCGCCCGGCGCCGCACAAAGATCGGCGACGCGCTTGCCTTTGATGTCGCCCATCAGGCGGGCAGGCAGGCTTGCCGCCACATCCTGCACCCACCAGTCACCCTCGGCAAAGCCGGGCAGGTCGGTCAGTGCGCCATCCACGGTCTGTACGCGAACGGAACCGTTCGGCAATGCAATACCGTCCAGTTTCTCAGCCCAGACTTTCGGATCGCCCTTCACGGTGAAGTCGATCGGCGGCTCATAGGCATGCATGGCGAAAATGGCTGCGGCTTTTTCCGCGCCGTAAGCATCGACAATGCTCTTGGAGAACCATTCGGGCACATTGCCTTCCGGTAGCAAGGTGTGTGCGAGCGCGCGTTCCTTGTTGCGCGACAGGCGGCGCAGCAATGCATTGACCAGACCGGCATATTTCCGATTGCGCGGATCAGCATTGGCGGCTTCCACCGCCAGATCCACCGCTGAATGGTCGGGAAGGTCGAGATAGAAAATCTGCGCTACGGCGACATGCAAAAGGTGCTTCAGTGCGACGGCGTTTTCCGGCAAAGGCCGGTCGAGACGCTTGGAAATGGCCCTTTCGATAGCGCCGCGATTGCGCAGGCTTGCGCCCAGAATGGCGCGCACCAGCGCACGGTCACGGGGTTCCAGCGCCAGATATTGTGGGTGGCCATGGCTGTTGTCGGTCAATCCGTCGAGTGAGGTGTTCTTTTCAATCACCGCACCCAGCAGACGCGCTGCACATTGGCGCGCCGGTAAGCCGGGGCGATCCACGACATTGTTTTGTATGAATGGCTTGTTGTTTCCGCGTTTTGGCGCAGGCTTCTTATCGTTCACGCTGTTCTACTTTATCTGGCGCGGATCTCATCCAAAAACCGCTTGGCGCTTTTTGGGATACGCTTTTAGGACCATGGGCCCCGATAGCCGGAACCGCCACTGTTGTTATCGCCTGCATTACCACTTCTTTGGCCCCAAGGACCACTGTTTTGTGAAGGGGCAGCAGCGCGCGGCGCCATTCCGGCTGAACGAATACCCATTTCTCCGGCCAGTTGTTCAAGCGCCGCGATACGATTATCGGTGTCCGGGTGGGTGGAGAAAAGATTGTCGGCACCGCGTCCGCTCAGCGGATTGATGATGAACATATGCGCGGTTGCCGGGTTGTGCTCGGCTTCCTCGTTCGGAATGACCTTGGCGCTGCGCGCGATCTTGTTGAGCGCCGAAGACAGCCACAGCGGGTTGCCGCAGATTTCCGCGCCGCGTTTATCGGCGGCATATTCGCGGGTACGGCTGACGGCCATCTGCACGATCATCGCGGCGAAGGGCGCGACGATCATCGCCAGAATGGTGCCGATGACGCCGAGAATGCCATTGCCGTTTTCACGGTTGCCGCCCAGAAAGAAAGCGAAATTGCCGAGCATCGAAATCGCGCCCGCCAGCGTCGCTACGATGGTCATGGTGAGCGTGTCGCGGTTTTGCACATGCGCCAGCTCATGCGCCATCACGCCTGCGACTTCTTCCGGCGTGAGGCGCTGGAGAAGACCCGTAGTGGCGGCGACCGCAGCATTTTCCGGGTTGCGCCCGGTGGCAAAGGCATTGGGCTGGTCTTCGTGGATGATGAACACCTTTGGCATCGGCAGGCCCGCATTGGCGGCAAGGCCGCTCACCATGCGATAATAATCTGGCGCCGTGCGCTCATCCACCTGCTGCGCATTGTACATGCGCAGCACCATCTTGTCGGAGTTCCAATAACCGAACAGGTTCATGCCGACAGCAAACACCAGCGCGATCATCATGCCGCCGCCGCCGCCCAGCAAATAACCGATGCTCATGAACATGACTGTCATGAGAGCAATCAGCATGGCAGTTTTCGTCATATTCATGCGTCGTGATCTCCAATTCAGCGAGAGTTTATCTCAAACAGGGTTTTGCGTCCCCGCTATTCCTGCCTATATGATGGGTATCAAAAGCCTGCGCTTCAATAATAGGACTTCAGCGGATGACCGATAAACGCAACGAAACCGACATCGACGAGAACGCTGCGCCGCGCAAGTTTGACGATCTGCCTCCGGCTGCCCAGCGTGCCCTTAAGGAAGCGGAAGAACGCCGCGCAGCCGAAACGAATGCCAAAGCCCCGCGTGAAATCGGCGGGCGCGGTGGTAAGGACCCCGCGCGTTTCGGCGATTGGGAGATTAAGGGCAGAACAATCGACTTCTAAGCTTGGGATATTTCCGCTCCTGCGGCCTGTGCGCCCTTATCCTGAGCCGGTGCGTAGCACCGTGTCGAAGGACGAGGGTGTGCTTCCCTCCATATCCTTCGAGACAGCGTCCTTCGACAAGCTCAGGACGCTTCCTCAGGATGAGGAGGGCGGAAGGTGCTTCTCAAAAAGTAAGGCCGGGAATTTCCCGGCCTTTCGTTTTTACTTCTTGTTCTGGCGGTTTTCGATCAGATCGTCCACGACGCCTGGATCGGCGAGGGTCGACGTGTCGCCCAGTGAACCGAAATCGTCCTCGGCGATTTTGCGCAGGATACGACGCATGATCTTGCCCGAGCGGGTCTTCGGCAGGCCGGGCGCGAACTGGATCTTGTCCGGTGTAGCGATGGGGCCGATTTCCTTGCGCACATGCTGGGTCAGCTCCTTGCGCAACTCATCAGCGTCCTGCGTTTCAGCGCCGGTCATCAGAGTGACGTAGCAATAAATGCCCTGTCCCTTGATCGGGTGCGGATAGCCGACAACGGCAGCTTCCGAAACCGAATGATGCGAGACGAGCGCCGATTCGATTTCCGCCGTGCCGAGGCGATGGCCAGAAATATTCAGCACGTCATCGACGCGACCGGTAATCCAGTAATAGCCGTCTTCATCGCGGCGGCAGCCGTCACCGGTGAAATACTTGCCCTTATAAGTGGAGAAGTAAGCCTCGATGAAGCGCTTGTGGTCGCCATAAAGCGTACGCATCTGGCCCGGCCAGCTGTCGGTGATGCACAGATTACCGTCGGTCGCGCCATCGACCACATTGCCCTCATTATCCACGAGCTGCGGCTTGACGCCAAAGAACGGACGTGTGGCGGAGCCGGGCTTGAGATCGGTCGCGCCGGGCAGCGGCGTGATCAGAATGCCGCCGGTTTCCGTCTGCCACCACGTATCGACGATGGGCGATTTCTCATCGCCGACCACGTGATAATACCATTCCCAGGCTTCCGGATTGATCGGCTCGCCGACCGAACCGAGCAGGCGCAGCGATGAGCGGGAAGACCGCGTGACGAATTCATCGCCAGCGCCCATCAGCGCGCGGATTGCCGTTGGTGCGGTATAGAAGATGTTGACATGATGCTTGTCGATGACTTCCCAGAAGCGGCCCTGATCGGGGAAATTCGGCACGCCTTCAAACATGAGCGTCGTCGCGCCATTGGCGAGCGGCCCATAGACGATATAGGAATGGCCCGTGACCCAACCCACATCCGCCGTGCACCAATAGGTGTCGCCGTCATGATAGTCGAAGACATATTGATGGGTCATCGAGGCATAGACCAGATAACCGCCGGTGGTATGCAGCACGCCCTTCGGCTTGCCGGTGGAGCCGGAGGTGTAGAGGATGAACAGCGGATCTTCCGCATTCATCGGTTCCGGTTCGCAATGCGGTTCGACGCTGGCGACTTCCTGATGATACCAGAGATCGCGGCCACGGCCCCAGCTGACCTTGCCGCCGGTGCGGCGCACGACCAGCACCTTGTTGACCATGACATATTGCTTGGCGGCAATATCGATGGCGGTGTCGGTATTTTCCTTCAGCGGGACCGGCTTGCCGCCGCGCACGCCTTCATCAGCGGTGATGACAAAGGTGGATTCACAATCGACGATACGACCGGCCAGCGCTTCCGGCGAAAAGCCTGCGAAAACCACGGAATGCACCGCGCCGATGCGCGCGCAGGCGAGCATAGCATAGGCCGCTTCCGGGATCATCGGCAGATAGATCGTAACGCGGTCGCCCTTCTTGACGCCGTGCTTCTTGAGCACATTCGCCATGCGGCCAACATTTTCATAAAGCTCGCGATACGTGATCTTCTTGTCGATATAGGGGTTGTCGCCTTCCCAGATGATGGCGACCTTGTCGCCACGGCTTTTCAGGTGGCGATCGATACAGTTATAGGAAACGTTGGTGACGCCGTCTTCATACCATTTGATGGATACGTCGCCGTTGAAATCGGTGTTCTTGACCTTGGTGAAAGGCTTGAACCAGTCGATGCGGCGACCGTGCTTGGCCCAGAAGCCGTCCGGATCGCTCACGCTTTCCTTGTACCATTCGAGGTAGGTCTCATTGTCAATGAGCGTGTTCTTCTTTGCCTCCGGCAGTACGGGGTAAAGCTTTTCCGACATCATTTCCTCCAAGTTTCACCAACGTCCTCTCGTCGGTGCGTGGTTTGTAACCACTGTTGGGTCTTATCTAGCTTCCTAAGCGGTGAAGGTAAATTAGACGATAGG
>JAEXXS010000243.1 GCA_023451915.1 Pseudomonadota bacterium
CGCGCACTGCTTTTCCGGGAGCCACCCTTGGCGGTGGCATGCTAAGCTATTTCACGGAATTGAACCGTAAGCGCGTGCCGGGCGCTCTGATCGATTTTGTGACGCATTGCACCAATCCAATCGTGCATGCCGCAGACGATCTCAGCGTCATGCAGACATTGGAGGCCCTACCCTTCATTACACGTTCGGTGCGCGGCATTTATGGCGACAAACCCTACCGCATCGGCCCATCGACCATTCCCATGCGTCAGAACCCCTATGGGAGCAGGACGATGGACAACCCCGATGGCAAACGCATCCCCATGGCCAATCGCGATCCACGCCACAATGGCAAATTCGCGGAAGCTTTCGCCTTTGCCTATGCAGCGCAGGTGCTGGACGCCAATCTCGACTGCCTGATCCTATCTGGATTAACCGGCCCTTTCGGGCTGATCGCGCATGGCAATCAACCGGTGCCCGAGGGCCAAACGCGCCCGATTTTCAACAGCGTAAAAGCCTTGTCCGCACTGGCCGGAAAAGAATGGCGCGCCTATCGTTCTTCCCGCCCGGCCCAAGTTCTTGCCTTCGCGGTGGGAAGTGAACTCTGGCTCGTGAATATCACGCCAGAAGAGCAGAGCGTCAGCATGGAAGATAAAAAAGCGTTTTCGCTCGCGCCCTATAGCGTTCTGTCGATACCGCTTTAAGTGTAAGCGCCGAGAGCAATGGATACGCGCCTTCCTGCCGGTCGCGTATCTTCAAAATGTTCAGCGCCGCTTGGCGGGATGCGCCGCCAAAATGACGTTGTGCCGCTTGGCGAGTTCAGCGGTTACCGCTTCAATTTCCTCAGACTTGCGGGCTTCGTCCCAACCCAGTTCCAGCGCCAGAATATCCGCAATCGCAGCCAGATTATCGGCGGTCAGCGCGCCATCAATGGCAAGCGTTGTGCGGCGCAGCACAACATCAGCGAGATGGACCACCAGTTCATTGCGTGCGATCCAGGCGATTTCGGCGCGGCTCACCGTATCGGTTTCAGGCAAATAGGTGACGCCAACTTTTGCCTCATCGCGAATGATCGGGGCCGCTGTCGTGCCGTAACGCTTAAACAACAGCTCGACACGCGCAGCTTCAAGGCCCGTTGCAGCTGCCTGTTTTGCGACCCACACGCTCCGCGCATTGTCATCTGTCGGGTAATCCTTACCGCCGCCGATTGCGAGATTGCGCGTCGAGCGGATGCGCGTGCACTGCAACCGTTGCAGAACTGTGTCGGTAACCTCTTCGGCAAATCCTCGGAACGTCGTCCATTTGCCGCCGACCAGTGAAATGATTGCGAATGGACGCGCCGCATCGGGCTCAATCACCGGCGCCGAGTGATCACGGCTGATCAGCCCCGGTTCTGAGGCATTGGAAGCAGGCAGGGGGCGAATGCCGCTATAGGTGTAGACAATCTGATTGCGGTCGAACTGCAGTTTCGGCAGCAGCGAACGCAGGCTTTCAATGAAATAATCCGTTTCATCGTCCTCGCAGCGCACAGTGTCTGGATCATCGGACGGAATATCGGTCGAACCGACCAGTGCAAGACCGTGATAGTCGTAGACAAGACAGATACGACCGTCATCAGCCTCGAAATAAATCATCCTTCCATCAAGGCTTTTCACCAGTTCAGGATGGTCGATCAGAATATGGGATCCCTTGGTGCCGCCAATCATCTTGGTGGGATTACCGAGCGCTGAATTCACCCGGTCGATCCACGGGCCCGCAGCGTTGATGACAATCTTCGGCCTGACTGAGAACGCCGCGCCATCTGGACCTTCAAAGCTGATTGCGCCGTCACCGGCATTTACCAATGCTGTGAAATTCGCAGCTGCACTTTTTGCATTGGCCTGAAGTCCGTCACTGACAAGTTCATAGACCAGCCGCTCGGGTCGGCTGACCTTGGCGTCATGATAGATACCACCGGCGACAATCGCTGGTGTTATATAGGGCATTTCCTTTGTTGCAGTCTTCTTCAGGAGAAAACGGTGGCGCGGCATGACGCGCTCACGTGCGCCGAAATAATCATAGAGGCCAAGGCCGATCTTGATCAATACAGCGCCACGACTGCGCGGCGCAGTTGTGGAACCGAATAGTGTCCGCAAGGCCGCGGTGATACCTTTGGTCCACGAGAAAACGGGAATAAACGTCGGCAGCGGTTCGACATTATGCGGCGCGTTTTTTAAAAGCAGATTTCGTTCTAGGGTGGATTGAGCCACCAGACCGAATTCCCCCGTTTCCAGATATTTCAAACCACCATGGATCAGCCGCGACGGTGCGGCACTGGTGCCCGATCCGAAATCGCCTTTATCTACGATAAGACAATTCACGCCTTGCTCGCACAAATCCCGGTACAGCCCCGCACCGTTGATGCCCGCGCCGAGAATAAGGACGTCCACGCCGTCCGCTTCCAGTTGCGCGATGCGGTTTTTCATTTCGGCAGGGCCTACGAAACTGTTCATATCACCGTCTTTACATCTGTTGTCTGCGCAACCGCGCAATAGGCATTCGTTCTGTCGTCAATCCGAAAGAGCTTCAATTTTCGGCCATAACGGGCCAAGCGCCGAGGCAATTTCCCTGAACAGCGCGAAGCGCTTTTCATACTGCGCGCTGCGCTCCGCATCTGGAATATAAGTGCAGCCGATCGCATCGAGATCGCGCGGATCGCTATAAACGTCGGCAAAGACACCAGCGCCTTTGCCTGCGCAAAGCGCTGCGCCCCAGGCCGCCGCCTCATCCGTCTCGGTGACGGTTACCGGCATGCCAAGCACATTGGCAAACATTTGCGCAAAGGCCGGGCTGCGCGATACGCCCCCGGTCAACCGCGCCGCGGAAATGGCGAACCCTTCCTTGAGGTGATCGACATGGATGCGGTGATTGAAGGCAATGCCTTCCCAGACCGCGCGCAGCATATCGCCGCGTTCCTGCCAGCCACGCAGACCGAAGAACGCGCCGCTCGCTATGGCGCCATAAGGCGAACCAAAGAGATAGGGATGGAACAATGCTGTCGAGGGCTTGGCCAGCGCAGCATCTATTTCCGGGCGCAACATGTCGTGGATCGAGCGGCCGGTTTCTTCCGACACGCGCCGCTCGGATGGGCAGAGCTTGTCGAGAAACCAGTCGTAATTCGCCGTTGATGCCGGCGAGATCGACATGTTGTTCCACTCCCCCGGCGCGATGCCGTTGCGGCAAAACCAGCTTGGATTTACACGCGGTTCAGCGGATAGGGTCTCGTTGATCGAATAGGTGCCCGCGACCACCGCCACCGTGCCGATCTTCAACCCGCCGACGCCGAGCGCCGATGCCGTAACATCGTGCAAACCGCCGACTACCGGCGTTCCGGCAACAAGACCGGTGCGCGCCGCACAAACGGCAGAAACACCACCCACGATCTCGTCCGAACGCGACATGGGCGGCAAAGCGTTCCAAAGATCTTCCAGTCCGAACAAGGCAAGCGCGTCGCGCGAATAATCCTGCGTTTGCACATCGGTGAAGGAGGTGGACGCTTCCGTGCGATCCGTTCCGACCTCGCCGGTCAGACAGAAACGTAGCCAGTCCTTGCAGGCGATGACATGCGCGATACGACTGAAGCGCTCAGGCTCATTTTCTTTCACCCAGGCGAGAATGGCTGAAGGTGCGGAGGCATGGGGCAATTGCCCGGTAATGGCGATGGACTGTTCTGCGACCGGACCGTTCACCCAGTTTTCCGCAATATCGACGGCCCGGCTATCCAGCGACAGAATCCCCGCACCGAGCGGGCGGCGTTCACTGTCAAGCATATAGACACCGTCGCCATGCGCGGTAGTGGCGATGGCCAGAATATCGGAAGCAGGCCTGCCGCTCGTCGAAATCGCTTCGGCAATCGCATCCGCCGTGGCATTCCAGAATTCGTCCATGTCCCGCTCGACATGGCGGGGATGCGGAAAGGACTGGGCGACACGGCGACGCGCGACCGACAGCGTCCTGCCGTCAATGTCGAACAATACGGCTTTCGTGACAGTCAGTCCGCTATCGATTCCCAACAGGCAGGGCATGGATCGTATTCCTGGTATGTAACTGCGGGTTCAGCGAAGCGCGTTCGCCGCGATTTTGTTATTCTTTCTGACCGCCTGAACGGGCGATGACGACATTGATGGCCTGTGACTGCATATGTTCGATATGCGCCTCGGGTGTATTTTCATCGACGATGACCACATCGAAATCGCTCAGGGCACCGAAATTGTGCAAAGCGCGCCGTTCGAATTTTGTGTGATCGGCCAGAAGAACACTTTTTGCCGCGCATTCGCGCATGGCTCTTTTGGTTTCAACCATTTCGGTCGATTGATGGAACAGCAGATCGTCGGTGATCGCGGCGATCGAAATGAACGCCACATCGGCACGCAGACGACGGATTTCATGGATTGTCATGCCGCCGACAAAGGCATTGCACCAGTTATAAAGCTGCCCACCCAGACCGATCAGCGTGATATCCTGCATATCGCGAACTTCGTTCATCAGGATCAGCGAATTGGTGATAATGGTCAATGGCGTCTTGGCCTGAAGATGCGGCACCATTTGCAGAACGGTGGTCGAGTCATCCAGAAAAATGGCTTGCCCCGGTTCGACAAATTGCATCGCTGCTTCGGCGATCAGTTTCTTTTCTTCCGACTGCCGCGACACGCGATAGAGATCGCTTGCTTCGATCAGGCTGGTAGGTGCAGCGGAAACGACACCGCGCGTCTTGCGAAAAAGCCCCCGGCTGACAAGTTCATCGACATCACGATGCGCCGTCATCAGGCTGATGCCGAAACGCTCCGTCAAATCTTCAATCCGCATCGACCCTTCGGCCATTACGGTCTCCGCAATCTGCTGGCGGCGAACCAGCTGACGCGCATGCCGACTGTCGTTCGGCACTTGATCTGTCATCAAATTGTCTATGCTTGCCTTATTGCTCACCGTCATGCTGCCATCCGTACCCAGCCATTATTTCGTTGTCACTGACAGGTTGTGGCGGACTACGCCAGACAAAAAGGGGAACGATAACTGGAGCGCCGGTAAGAAACCGGCGCTCCAGCCTATGCTCTTACTGCTCGAGAACGAACGGAGCCGTGTACTTGTCGACGTTATCCTTGGTGATCAGGAAGCAATCGAAAAGCTGCTTTTCTTGATCAACACCGGTCTTGCCGGTCTTGATGAAGCTATCAGCCTGCTTGACGGCAGCTTCCGAGAAAATGGCAACAGGCTGCAGAACGGTGTACTGAAGCTCACCGGCCTTGATCGCCGCGACCGCATCCGGCGAACCGTCGAAACCGCCGACCTTGACCTGTTCCAGCTTGCCAGCCTTCTTAAGAGCAGCGATTGCACCAAGAGCCATTTCGTCGTTACCGGAGATGACACCGACGATATCGGGATTGGCCTGCAACAGTGCCTGCATCTTGTCGTGGCCCTGGGTCCGGTTCCAGTTGGCAACGTCCTTACCGGCCTTCACCAAATCCGGATACTGCGACAGGACCGTTTCGTAACCATTCGAGCGGGTTGCCGCATTGTTGTCCGATGGCGCACCGAACAATTCGACATATTTGCCCTTGTCGCCAACGCTTTCAACCCACTGGGTTGCGCCGATTGCAGCGCCCTGCGCATTGTTGGAGACGAGCTGTGCCTTGGCAAGACCTTCCTGGTTGATTTCGGCATTGACGAGGAATACCGGAATGCCTGCTGCGACGGCGCGCTTGACCGCACCAACCGAGCCGTCGGCATTGGCCGGATCAAGAATGATCGCAACCGACTTGTTGGTGATCGCAGTGTCGATCAGATTGCTTTCAGTGTTGGTGTCGCCCTTGTGACCGCCAACGACAGCCGAATAGCCCAGGCCTTCAGCGGTCTTCTTGGCGATTTCACCTTCGGTGTACCAATATGGGTTCGAAGGGTCGTTGACGATGATCGTCATCAGACCTTCAGCCCAGGCAGCGCTGGCGATAAGCGGCAGTGCCGCTGCAGCAGCGAACAGAACGCGCATACCCTTCTTAAACATGTTTCACTCCCGTAACATTTTTGTTTGTGTTGTGCCGGTTGCCCGGCGGGTATCATTTCCATTGGGCGAGGCTTTTGAGGTTGTTCGCCGTCTTGGAACCTTTCGATACGCCCTTGGAATACGGCCCATCCGAAATCGGACCTGGCCCTGTTCCTATCGTCGGGAGTATTGAATGCTGTTGAGCAGAACCGCGAGCACGATCACCGCGCCGGTGAAGACGGTTTGCCAATAGGAGGATACGCCGATGATCACCAGACCATCGGAGAGGAAGCCTATGACGAAGGCGCCGAGCAGCGTACCCTGAATGGTGCCGCGTCCGCCTGTCAGCGCCGCGCCGCCGATGACGACCGCTGCGATTGCGGTCAGTTCATATGTCGTACCGGCGGTCGGACCGGCAGAGGTCAGCTGCGACGACAGGACCAGACCGGCAATTGCGGCACAAATGCCCGAAATCACATAAACGGAGATCTTGACCCTCTTGACCGGAACACCCGAAAGCTCAGCAGCGCGCTCATTACCGCCCGAAGCATAGAGCCAGCGACCGAACGCGGTGCGATTGAGAACGATGGCGCAGATGATCGCCAGCACAGCTAGAACCAGAACGCCAATCGGAACGCCGAAAAGCGTGTTGAATCCGAGCCAATCAAAACCGGTATTCCCCAGTTCCGGGCGGCCACCGAGATTGTTGTAGGTCAGACCATTTGTCATCAACAAGGCGACACCACGTGCGCAATAGAGCACGCCGAGTGTGGCCACGAAAGCTGGAACCCGCAGATAGGCAATCAGCACGCCATTGACAGCGCCCACAAACGCACCCAGTGCACAGGTGATGATGACCACGGCCCAGACCGGGAAATATAGGATGATCCCGAATTCCTGCAGCGTCACGCCCTGCATCAGGAAACCCGCAACGACACCCGCCAGCCCCAATGTGGATCCGACAGAAAGCTCGATGCCGCCATTCAGGATCACCAGCAACATGCCGATTGCCAGCAACCCGAAAATGGCCACATGCGAAGACATGATGAGGAAATTGTCGACCGTGAAATAATAGGGCGACAGGAACGAAAAGGCAGCGATGATTGCGATCAGGGCAAAAAATGCACGACCTTCGAGCAGCAGATGCACGATATTGGGTTTCCGCTTTGCCCCGCCTGGGGTTGCCGCTTTGTCTTTTGTGCTCGTGACTGACATTCTATCAGTGCTCCATAACTAAAGCATTCAAGCGATCTGGTAACATCAGATCAGGCGCTCGAACTTTTCGACTTGCGCATGCCCGCTCGAAAACCGAAGGCATGCAGCAGTTTCTCAGTGACCGACCATGGCTTCACCCGAGGCGGCCATGATCTTTTCCTTAGAGACATCCGAACCGAATTCGGCTGAGATCCGCCCCCGGTGCATGACGATGATGCGGTGCGCGATACTCAGGCATTCGCCAACTTCGGAGGTCGTATAGATGACCGCCAGCCCTTGCTTGGCCTTCTCAGCCAGTAGCTTGAACACCTCAGCCTTCGCACCAATGTCGATGCCCCGGCTTGGTTCATCCAGCAGGATTACTTCCGGCTCGGTCGCCAGCATCTTGCCGATCACGACCTTCTGCTGATTACCCCCAGATAGCGAGCCAATCGCCGCGTCGCCGCCATCCGTCTTGATATGAACATTCTTGATCGATTGATCGATGATGTTCTTCTCGCTCTTTTGGGACGTGAAGAGGCCTTTGGTGATCTCGGCAATGCTGGCCAGAGACAGGTTCTTTCCGACCGTCATCGTCTGGACCAGACCATCGCGCTGGCGATCCTCTGGAACGAGAACCAGTCCCTTTTCGATGCGTTGCGCAATAT
>JAEXXS010000279.1 GCA_023451915.1 Pseudomonadota bacterium
TGCTCAACTTCCCGATGGCGCGCCGTGTGCAGCTGATCGAAGACATGCTGACGCGCATCCCGCGCGGTCGTCCGTTCATGCAGATCACCTATGGGCCTCTGCCGCCGGTCCCAGCCGGTCGCGGAAACTACACGGTCCAGCACTATGATTTCGTCATGCGCAATGTTCCGCCGGCGCAGCTATGGGTTTACCGCAGGCCGCTTGCCTGATTGACTGTCCGTGACTGTATTTGCTGATTCTCGGAGTTGTCCATGACCGCACGTGTACTTGTCTTCGCCGGTTCGATCCGTATCGGTGCTTTCTCGGGTCATATGGCGGATGCCGCCGAACAGGAATTGCGGGCGCAGGGCGCGGAAGTCACCCGCATCACGCTTGCCGATTATCCGCTGCCGCTGATGGACCAGAATCTGGAAAAGGAGCATGGCGTCCCGGAAAACGCCATGAAGCTCGGTCGGCTATTTGCCGAACATGACGCGCTTCTGATCTGCTCGCCGGAATATAATGCGTCGATCCCGCC
Source organism: Pseudomonadota bacterium (assembly GCA_023451915.1). The sequence continues at coordinate 518 of JAEXXS010000279.1, forward strand.
GCTGCTGAAAAACACGCTCGACTGGATCAGCCGCATTTCCAGGGATGGCGACCAGCCGCTTCGCCCCTATAGCGGCCTGACGGTCGGTCTTTGCTCAACATCGGATGGCATGTTCGCCGGTATGCGTGGGCTTTACCACCTGCGCGCCGTCTTGATGGCGGTCGGAACGCAGGTCGTGACCGAACAATGTTCGGTCGGACGCGCTTCCGCGGCATTCAACGAGGACGGCACGCTGAAAGACGAGCGCAGCGCCAAAATGCTCACAGCCGTCTGCCAGAGCGTGATCAGCCGGGTCAGCTGATTCTCCCTTCAATCTGCATATTTTGAGCGCGGTATCTTTCGTACCGCGCCTTGTTGTGCGAATAGAGCATGATCGCGAAAAGTGGGCGCCGGTTTTCGGAAAAGATCAGGCTCAGGCAACATGCTTGAGCGGGTGATGTTCGACGTGAAAAAGATCCCGCTCAAGACAAAATCACAGCGGAGAATTTCATGACGACGACAGAATTGCGCGATGAAGCGTCTGGACGCCTGATCGTGGGCCTCGACGTGCCAACTATCGCCGAAGCGGAAAAAGCCGTTGAAGAACTCGGCGATGCCGTGTCCTTCTACAAGATCGGCTATCAGCTGGTTTTTGCGGGCGGTCTCGATTTTGCAAAGAGCCTGATTGCGGCGAAGAAGAAAGTCTTCCTCGACATGAAGCTGCTCGACATCGACAACACCATCGCCAAGGGCGTGGAAAATGTTGCGAAGATGGGCGTTTCGATGCTGACCCTGCATGCCTATCCGAAAGCCATGCGCGCGGCAGTCGAAGCCGCCAGAGGGTCCGATCTCTGCCTGCTTGGGGTGACGGTTTTGACCTCGATGGATGACGCCGACCTCCGCGAAGCGGGCTATAGCGACACTGCGGAAACGCTGGTGTTGAAGCGCGCGCGTCAGGCGCGCGAGGCTGGCATGGGCGGGATTGTCGCTTCAGCTGCCGAAGCTGCCGCCATTCGTCGGGCCATCGGGCCGGATATGGCTGTGGTGACGCCGGGCATTCGTCCCGCAGGCGCTGAAAAGGGTGATCAGAAGCGCGTGATGACGCCTGCGGATGCGCTGCGGGCTGGGGCCAGCCATCTCGTTGTGGCGCGACCGATTGTCGGCGCGGCGGATCGCAAGGCGTCTGCGCTTGCCATTCTCGCAGAAATGCGCTCGGTTGCGTAAACAAAATTGGAGGAGCAAAGCATGACGAAAGCCTATTGGATCGCCCGGGTGGATGTTCGCGACCCGGAACGCTACAAGGACTATGTGTCCACAGCAAAACCGGCCTTCGAACGCTATGGCGCGAATTTCATTGCGCGCGGTGGCAAGACCGAGGCTGTCGAAGGGCAGGGACGCGGGCGCAATGTCATCATTGAGTTTGAGACCATGCAACATGCGCTTGATTGCTACAACTCGCCGGAATATCAGGCGGCAAAGGCTATTCGCCAGACCGTAGCGGATGGTGAGATCGTCATCGTCGAGGGTATCTGACACCCAGCAAAAAGGCCCCATGAGGGGCCTTTATCTTTTAGAGCGCCACCGGCGGATCGTGCCGCCCCGCCAATGTGAGATCAAGCAGCAGCACCTTTCCCGCATGGGGATCGGCATTGCGGGCTTCTTCGTTCATGCCTTCATGGGCGCTGGTCACGATCATCACCGCCGCATCCGGGCCGACAAAGGCCGGGCAGGACGGTTGGGTTACCGGCAGCTCGATTGCGCGGATCAGGCGGCCCTGCGGCGAATAGGCGTGAAGCGCCTTTCCGCCCCAGCAGGCGTTCCAGACAGTGCCTTCCGCATCCACGACAGATCCGTCCACGCCGCCTTCTTCCACACGATGATGAAAGACGCTCTTTTCGGAAACGGGCAGGCCCGTTTCCGGATCGGTATCGACACGCCAGATGATGTTGCGGTCGGTATCGGCGAAATAGGCGATCTTTCCATCCGGCGAAAAGCAGATCGAGTTGGTGATCGTGATGCCGGAGAAAAGCTTCTTCACCTGGCCTTCGCGATACCACCAGATGGAACCGGCATCCTTCTCGGCCTTGCGGCCCATGGTGCCGATCCAGAATGAGCCGGACGGGTGGACGCGCGCATCATTGGAGCGTGTCATCGGATTATCGGCTTCCAGCGGATGATGCATGGTCAGCCGGCCATTGGCGCGCTCGCGGATGAACAGCCCATGTTCGCTGACCAGAAGCTGGCGCTCGCGATCGATGACGGCAAGGGCGCTGGCCTTCATGCCGAGGTCATGCACCTCCATTGCGCCGCTGTCCCAGTTTCGCTCGATCAGTTTTTGCCCGAGAATGTCGAACCACCAGACGTGGCCCGTCAGCGGATCGTAACCCGGGCCCTCGCCCAGTTCGGCAATATGGTCGGCGAATATGGCGGTTTTGACGGACGTCACCTTTTCCTCCCGAAAAGCGTCTTGCGGATTACGTGTTTAGAATATCTTCCGACCAATTGGAAACCTCTGGCGTGGCACCAATAGGGCAAACATGAAGAAGCGGCTCCGGCTTCCTCCGGGACAAAGCCGCTGCTAATCATGGTTTGCTCTAGCGCCAGCCAAGCGCCGGAGCGACATGTTTCAAAATCGCTTCGATCACATGGGCGTTGTAGTCGACGCCAAGCTGGTTGGGAACGGTCAGTAGCAGCGTATCGGCCTCAGCAATCGCTTCATCCTGCGCCAGTTCCTTGATCAGATCTTCCGGCTCTGCGGCGTAGGATCGGCCGAAGATCGCGCGCGTATTCTCATCGATATAGCCGATGCTGTCCTGTTCCTTGCCGCCAGCCCCGAAATAGGCGCGGTCGCGCTCGTCGACGAGCGCGAACACGCTGCGGCTCACCGAAACGCGCGGCGTGCGGCTGTGCCCCGCTTCCTTCCAGGCTTCGCGATAGGCGCGTATCTGCTTGGCCTGCTGGATATGGAACGGCTCGCCGGTCTCATCGTCTTTCAGCGTGGAGCTTTGCAGGTTCATGCCGAGCTTCGCCGCCCAGACAGCCGTTGCGTTGGACGACGCACCCCACCAGATACGGTCGAGCAACCCTTCGGAATGCGGCTCAAGGCGCAACAGGCCCGGCGGGTTGGGGAACATCGGACGCGGATTGGGCTGCGCAAAGCCTTCGCCTTTCAGCGTGCGCAAAAACACTTCCGCATGTCTGCGGCCCATATCGGCATCCGATTGGCCTTCTTCCGGCGCGTAGCCGAAATAGCGCCAGCCGTCGATCACCTGTTCCGGCGAGCCGCGGCTGATGCCAAGCTGAAGGCGTCCGCCGGAGATCAGGTCGGCAGCGCCCGCATCTTCCGCCATATAAAGCGGGTTTTCATAGCGCATGTCGATCACGGCGGTGCCGATTTCGATCTTGCTGGTCTTGGCGCCGACCGCTGCCAGAAGCGGGAAGGGTGAGGCGAGCTGGCGCGCAAAATGGTGCACGCGGAAATAGGCGCCATCGGCCCCCAATTCTTCTGCAGCGACGGCCAGATCGATCGATTGCAGCAGCGTATCGGCAGCCGAACGGGTTTGCGACTGCGGTGAGGGCGACCAATGGCCGAAGGAAAGAAAGCCGATCTTTTTCATGGGATTCCCTTGAATCTAGGGGGATATCTTTATGCTCCATCATATGGGGAGGGTTGGATACTTTGGAAGTGAGCCCCTAT
>JAEXXS010000296.1 GCA_023451915.1 Pseudomonadota bacterium
CATAGCGCGTCGCGGGCCATTCATGATGTCTGCGCGGCTTTCGATGTGCCTGTGTGGTGCGGCGGCATGCTTGAGGCAGGCATCGGGCGGGCGCATAATATCCACCTGTCGACGCTGGCGAATTTCACCAAGCCGGGGGACACGTCATCCGCCAGCCGCTATTTCCCGCGCGACATCGTCAACGAGCCGCTTGAAGCCGAAAACGGCCGCATGGCCGTTCCGAAAAACGGCCCGGGTATCGGTGTAACGCTCGACCGCGCCTTCCTTGATACGGTGACGAACCATCGCGAGGAATTTTCCGCATGAGCGAAATCATCATCCGCGAACTCGCATCTCTCGCCGAGATGAAGGATTCGGAAAATGTGCAGCGGCTCGTCTGGGGCGACGACGATCCCGTCGATGCTTCCGATCTGCTCCTCGCCATCCAGCATGAAGGCGGCCTCGTTGCGGGCGCGTTCGATGGCGAGAAGATGCTGGGTTTCATCTTCGGTTTCCCGACTGCGACGCCTGGCATTCAGCATTCGCATCGCTTGGCGGTTCTGCCGGAAGCGCGGGGCCTGAAGCTTGGCGCGCGCATGAAGTGGTTCCAGCGTGAATGGTGTCTTGCGCGCGGCGTGACGCTCGTGCGCTGGACCTATGATCCCATTCGGGCGGTCAATGCCGGATTGAATATAGCAAGCCTTGGCGCTACATCCTCCACCTATCATATCGACTATTACGGCCCCATGGTCGGCATCAATGCAGGCCTGCCGTCGGATCGCATCGTGGCCGACTGGCAGCTGGACGATCCGCGTGTTGAAGCCCGCTCTCAAGGGCAGGTGCTTGCGTTTCCCGCCGATATTCGCCGGGTGGAATTCCCCGCCGATATCGATCAGCTGCTTACGACAGACCCGGCGGCGGCCATGGCGGCGCGGCTGGCGCTGCGCGAGGCATTGCGTTCGGCTTTTGCCGAAGGCCAGCGCATTATCGGCTTCGATCCCAAAACGCCAGCCTATCTGCTGGGCTGAGGCGAGCCCGCGCGCCCTTTTAAAGCCCGCATCCGTTCATCGGTTGCGGGCTGACTTTTTTCCACAAAGCACTACCTATTGCATCGAGCGCCCCCCCACGCTTGCAACGGTTTTTGAAAGGCAGATCAAGCGCTCGCGTGTATGGTGTCCTCGACAGGCAGCAGGTTGCGAAAGGAAAAGCGCATTGGCTCAGCATCGCGTAGTGATTGTCGGCGGCGGTTTTGCGGGGCTGCAACTCGCGAAAGATCTGCAAGGTCCGGATATATCGATCACGATCATCGATCGCAGAAACCATCATCTCTTTCAGCCATTGCTCTATCAGGTTGCGACGACTGTGCTTGCCACATCGGAAATCGCATGGCCGATCCGCTCCGTTTTTCGCAATCGTGAGGAGGTTTCCACTCTTCTGGCGGAAGTAACCGGCGTGGATACTGAGGCGCGCAAGGTTCATCTCAGGGATGGGCCGAGCATCGCTTACGACACGCTGGTACTCGCAACCGGTGCGCGGCACGCCTATTTCGGACATGACGAGTGGGAGCCCTATGCGCCGGGCCTCAAGACGCTGGAAGATGCAACGACCATCCGCCGCCGTCTTCTGCTGGCTTTCGAACAGGCCGAGCTCGAAACCGATCCCGAGATTCGCAAGGCGCTGCTGACATTCAGTATCATCGGCGCGGGGCCAACCGGCGTGGAGTTGGCCGGGATCATTGCGGAACTGGCTCATCGCACCCTGGTGAAAGAATTCCGCACTATCGACACATCCACAGCGCGCATTATTCTGATCGAAGCGGGGCCGCGCATTCTGCCGGTGTTTCCGCCATCGCTCTCCGAATATGCGGAGAAATCGCTGACGAAAATGGGCGTCGAGGTCAGGACCGGAACGCCTGTCACCGCCTGCGATGCCAAGGGCATTTCCATCGGTGACGAAAAGGTCGCGAGCCGCACGGTTATCTGGGCGGCAGGCGTGCAGGCGTCGAAAGCCGCCGAATGGGTGGGGGCCGGGCAGGATCGCGCAGGCCGCGCTCTGGTGGAGCCGGACCTGACGGTGAAAGGTCATCCCGAAATCTTCATCGTCGGGGATACGGCTCTGGTCAAAACTGCCGATGGCAAGCCGGTGCCGGGCATTGCGCCCGCCGCCAAGCAGCAGGGCAAATATGTGGCGAAGGTGATCAATGCACGGTTTGCCAATCGCGCCACGCCGGGTCCATTTCGTTACAAGCATCTTGGCAACCTTGCCACCATTGGCCCGAGTGCTGCGGTGATCGATTTCGGGTCGCTGCGGCTCAAGGGCTGGATAGCCTGGTGGATATGGGGGCTTGCCCATATCTATTTTCTGATCGGCACGCGCAGCCGTCTGGCCGTGGCGCTCAGCTGGCTCTGGGTCTTCATTTCCGGGCAGCACTCGGCACGCCTGATTACGCAGAAAGAAACGCTGAAAGATGAAGTGTAGGCGTGTCGCCTACGGCATCTTTGCGCCAACGCGATAGTGAATTTCGTTTCGCTGAACACATGGTAGTGTGCCCCATTCTTAATGAGGAGATACGAGAATGCGCTTGATGATGGGAATGCTGCTGGCGGGTGTCAGCATTTTGGGTGGGGCGAACCTGGCGCAAGCCGAGGAAAGCGTGGAAGTTCTCCATTACTGGACCTCGGGCGGGGAGGCGGCAGCGCTTAATCTCCTGAAGGAAAACCTGCAAAAGCAGGGCATCGGCTGGGTCGACATGCCGGTTGCCGGTGGTGCGGGCGAAGCCGCTATGACGACGTTGCGCGCCCGCGTGACGGCGGGCAATCCGCCTGCCGCCGTGCAGATGCAGGGTTTTGATATTCTGGATTGGGCAGAGCAGGGCGTGCTCGGCAATCTGGATGAAGTCGCCGACAAGGAAGGCTGGGACAAGGTTATCCCGCCTGCAATCCAGCACTTCTCGAAATATGACGGTCACTGGATTGCAGCACCGGTCAATGTGCACTCCACCAACTGGGCCTGGTACAACAAGGCTGCGCTCGACAAGGCGGGCGGAAAAGTTCCGCAGAACTGGGACGAGCTTATCGCGCTGCTCGACAAGTTCAAGGAGCAGGGGATCACGCCGATTGCCCATGGCGGTCAGCCCTGGCAGGAAGCGCTTATCTTCACCAGTGTCGTGATGTCGTTTGGGCCGGATTTCTACAAGAAGGCGTTGATCGATCTCGATCCGGAAGCCTTGAAGAGCGATACCATGAAGCAGGTCTTCGAGCGGATGGCGAAGCTGCGCACCTATGTCGACGACAATTTCTCCGGGCGCGACTGGAATCTCGCCTCGGCCATGGTCATTGACGACAAGGCGGGCGTGCAGTTCATGGGCGACTGGGCCAAGGGCGAATTCACCAAGGCTGGCAAGAAGCCGGGTGCGGATTTCGTTTGTGGTCGTTTCCCGGGAACGGAAGGTTCCGTGGCGTTCAATGCCGATCAGTTTGCCGTCTTCGAAGTGGGTAAAGACAAGCGCAAGGCGCAGCTGGCACTCGCAACCGCTGTGGAAGATGTCAATTTCCAGTCGGCCTTCAATGTGGTGAAGGGTTCGGCGCCGGCGCGTACCGATGTGCCCGCCACGGCATTCGACGAATGCGGACAGAAGGCGATCAAGGATCTGGCGGCCGCCGACAAGAGCGGATCGCTGCTCGGTTCCTTCTCGCAGTCGCACGCACAGCCGACCGCGATCAAGAATGCGATGTTCGA
>JAEXXS010000356.1 GCA_023451915.1 Pseudomonadota bacterium
AGGCGTCGGACCTCGGCTATACGGTTGATTACGTCGGCGAGGCGACCCTGACCTTCCCGATGACCGACGCGACAGGTCGCGAATGGAGCGCTGCCGAAATTCGGGCGCGCACTGAACTCGTGCTGGCGAAGCGCTTCGCCCGTATCGCCACGGTGGAAGAAGCACTCGCTGGCCAGCAAGAACGGAAGGCCGCATGACCCAACCGACAGACGGCAAGCACATCATTCCCGTCTATGTCATCGTTCCGCCACGTCTGCTTTTGCTGGACGTGGCAGGACCGCTTGAAGTGTTGCGCAAGGCAAACCTCGATCAGGACAAGGTTGAGTTTACGGTCCATTATGTCGGGCCGCGTGGCACGGTTCACAGTTCCATCGGTCTGGCGGTGACGGGCGTCGAGCCGTTGCCCGATGCGGTGCCACAGGGATCGCTGGTGATCGTGTCTGGTTCCACGGATATGCCGCTCGGCGGCCCGGTCGCCAGCCGGGATGAAGACGCCGTCTTCGAGAATGAAATTATCAGCTGGCTGAAGCGCATCGTCTGCCCCGGTGTCCGGCTGGTCACGATATGCTCCGGCGCCTTGCTGGCGGCGCGCGCGGGCCTGCTCGACGGCTATGTGTGCACGACACATCATCTGGCGATTGCAGAATTGGAAAAGTCGGCACCAACCGCAAAAGTGCTGCAAAACCGCCTATTTGTAGAAGATCGCGAACGGCTGACCAGTGCAGGCATCACCGCCGGGATCGACCTGATGCTGCAACTCGTGGCCGATTCGACCAGCCATGCAATCGCCTTGTCGGTGGCGCGCTATCTCGTGGTTTATCTCAGACGCAGCGGCGGCGATCCGCAGCTTTCGCCCTGGCTGGAAGGGCGCAATCATATGAACCCCGTCGTGCATCGCGCGCAGGACGCCATTGCGGCAGACCCCGCCGGGGCGTGGCCGGTCGAAAAACTGGCCGATGTGAGTGGGGCCAGTCCGCGCAATCTTTCGCGGCTTTTCAATGAACATGCAGGCATGAGCGTGACGGATTACGTCAACCGGCTGAAAGTCGGTCTTGCGCGCGAAATGCTGCTCAACTCGAGTCTCGATATTGAAAATGTGGCCGAAAGGTCGGGCTTCGCCTCGGCGCGGCAGTTTCGCCGTGCCTGGCATCGCATCTATGATCAACCGCCAAGCCACGCGCGTGGGGCATAGAGCATTTCCAGCAAAAGTGCGAAGCGCCTACGCGGGGAAATCAGTCCACTGGACTGATTTCTGATCCCGCTTCGATGCGTGGGAAAATGCGTAAAATAAATTGGGGTGATTACTCTCCGGCGGTGAAAAAGCGCCAGCTTCCATCGGGTGCAATGCCGATGCTGTAGAAAATATAGCCGCCCGCCTTTTTCATGTCTTCGAAATCGCTGGCGGTGACAATCTGGAAAAGCTCGACGGTCTGAGACGGCGTCAGGCGGTCCAGCGGCATGGCGTAGAAATAGGGCCAGACATAAACCTCGTCATCCGTTCCGGCATTCACATGCACATAACCCGTGCCAAGCAGGTCGGCGATGATGGCGAGGATTTCGCGGCCTTCCGCATCGCCAGCGAGCGATTTCAGAAACTCGATCACATCTTCTTCACGATCTTCAAGGGAAAGCTGCGTGCTGTTATCGGCTTCGCCCAAAAGCGGGCGCAAGCGCTCGATATCACCGGATTGTGCAGCGGCGAGCATTTTCTCGCGCATTTGCCGGACAGGCTGCGGCAGCTTGTCGAAATCGCGCAGCACCTCCGGCATCGGCTTGGAAGCGGGCGCAGGCGTGCCGCTCGGCGTATTTTGCGGTGTGGCAGAGGGCACACGATGCGGCAGCGCATTGGGAAGCGGGATCGGCGACGAAGCCGGATGTTCATCCGGTGCGGTGCGGTAGGCCGGCAGGGTCAGAAATTCAGAACGGTCCACAAACGCCAATTGATCCGCTGCCGCCAAGGCGGGCAGTGAAACGAGCATCGTGCCCGCGACGAGCGCGAGCGGTCGGACGGAATTCCAGAGTGCAGGATGCATCGGTGTTGTCGGAGGACGACTGTTGGGAACGGCCGGTTCTTGTCCCGCGACCGGCAGCGTTATGGCTTTTCTATTGCAGAATGCGTGCTGGCAGGAACGCGCCAGCTTCTATCTGTTCGCGCATCTTTTCAATGAGTTCGAGAGCACAGTCGTCGCCAGCCTCACGGATCAGTTCCGTCAGCGCGGTCGTGAACGCCGCTTCCGCAAGAATTTCAGGCTCGATGCCTTCGGAAATACCGTCCGCCCAGGCTTCGTTGTGATATTCGATTGCCACGAGTTTCTTCTCGCGGGCGATCATCTCGTCCAGATCGGTCGGTGCATGTTCCATAGACTTCATCCTGGCTTTCGCCTTTCTGCCGCTTGGCGGATGTCTCACCGTGTTCCGGGAGCCCGATCCATTTGCGGCCTGCCTGCCTTCTTAAGACAGTGTTAACAGATTATACCGGATTTAAATGGGACTATTCTCCGCAATCCGCATAAGAGTGTATGATTGGTTAATTTCCATAGCGCGAGATGATCTCGTTCGACAAGCCTTCGCCTTCCTTCATGTAGCGGTCTATCGCCGCAAGGGCGGAAGGGGTGCAGCGGGTATAATTGTCGCTGAAGACACGATATCCGTGGTTGAAGCTCGAAACGATCCTCACCCTTTCGCCCTCTGACGGCTTCTCGGCGGCAATGATCGCATCCATCCGGTCGCGCCATTCGCTGCCTGCTTCTCCGCAAAGGTTGCGCAGATAGTGCAGCGACCCGAGAACCTCGGCAAGCCGCAACATCTTGCCCTCGTAAGGCGCATCCTGCGCAAAAGCCGGACCGGCTGCGCCTGCCCACATAACCAGTGCGAACCGGAACAGTTTCATGCCTTTCAATCGGAAACCCTCTCACATGAAATGCACTTGTTGCGTGAAATAGGGGCTGCTTCAAGGCAGATTGTCAAACAGGATCGAATGCGGGACTGATTAATATCCCACACCATCTTCGCTTTCCGCGACGGAGCGGGCAACGTCGAGCGTGCTGTCGGTCACGCGGGCATGCACCATTTCCTCGATCGTCAGCCAATGAATGGCTGCGGCGTCATCGCCGGGTTGTTC
>JAEXXS010000381.1 GCA_023451915.1 Pseudomonadota bacterium
GTCACGCTGGCGGCTGCGAAAAACTTGTCGCCGCTGCTTTTGACGATGGCGTTCCAGCTCGCGTGAAGAAACGCGCCAAAGAGGACGATCAGAAGGACGCCACCGGACATTGTAAGCTCGACTCAGGTGAAGATGCGGTTGGTGAGCGCTGTATGTCACATTTATGACAGCCAAGGCGAATCGGAAATTCGCATCGCTCTTGCCGAAAACCACAAGCCGTGAAACAAGCGCGATCATGAACTATCGTCACGCCTATCACGCCGGAAATTTCGCAGATGTCGTCAAGCACGTCATCCTCGCCCGTATCATCGATTATCTGAAGCGCAAGGAACAAGCCTTTCGCGTCATCGACACCCATGCGGGGATTGGACTTTACGACCTGAAAGGCGTCGAAGCGGGCAAGACCGGCGAATGGACCGGCGGCATTCACCGCGTCATCGAGGCCGTCGAGAAAGGCCAGATCGAACCGGCTGTGCTGGAACTGCTGACACCTTATCTCGAAGCGGTGCGTGCGGTGAATGCGGACGGAAAGCTCCGGCACTATCCCGGTTCGCCCTATGTGACGCGGCATTTGTTGCGCAAGCAGGACCGTCTGTCGGCGCTGGAACTGCACCCGCAGGACGCGGCCAAACTGGCGAAGCGCTTCGACGGCGACTATCAGGTGCGCGTCATCGAACTTGACGGCTGGCTGGCGCTGGGCGCGCATCTGCCGCCGAAGGAAAAACGCGGCCTCGTGCTGGTCGATCCACCTTTCGAAATAGAAGGTGAATTCGACCGCATGGTGGATGGTCTCGCCAAGGCGCACAAGCGCTTCGGCGGCGGCACTTATGCGCTGTGGTATCCGGTGAAGGACCGCAAGGAAACCGAGCGTTTCGCAAAACGGCTCTATGAAACCGGCATTCCGAAGATCATGCAGATTGAGCTGGCGATTCGCCCGCCCTCGTCCGAACCGCGTCTAGATGGCACCGGTATGATCGTCGTCAATCCGCCCTATACACTCGAAAGTGAGATGCAAACTCTGCTTCCGACCCTTACGAAACTGCTGGCCGAAGAAAAGGGTAGCAATTTCAGTGTTCGGTGGATACGCGGCGAGACGGATCACTCTTGACCGCCGCCGCCTGCTGAAAGAAACTGCGCAAAGCAAAGCTTCGGCTATCACAGACATAAGCGCGCGCTTCGCGTTCGCATTTTGGGACAGGATAGAGACATGCAACTTACCTCGGGCAAACTGGATCGCTTCGGACGCTTTTCGCAGGCCGCCCTCTTCGCCGCCTCCGTCCTGCCGCTAACCTTCGCAGCCCTGCCCGCCAGCGCTGCCGATTACATTCAGTCCGCTCCAGCTGTGGTCGACAACACCGTCTGCAACCAGCAGAGTGTGCTGCGCCGGGTGGTGTCGCGTTTCGGCTATCAGGTGCGTCATGTTCCCGAACTGCCGCAGGTCGGCATTTCCGCGATGAGCGACGTGCACCTCACCCGTTATGAGCCGAAGACCAATCCGGCTGAGATCGAACGCACCTATTGCAAGGCTACGGCCGTGTTGAGCGATGGCCAGTATCGTTCGGTCTGGTATCTGGTCGAAGAAGGTCAGGGGTTTGCCTCGGTGGGCCGCAACGTCGAATTCTGCGTTGAAGGCTTCGACCGCTGGTATGTCTACGACGCGCCAAGCTGCCGCGTTCTCCGCTGACCGGAGGTTCCATGCTGCGAAGACTGGCGGCTGTCCCAAGCGCTTTGCTTTCGGTTGCCCTGATGGGGACATTGTTGTTGTCGGGCGCAGCCTTTGCTGACGACCGTGACAGCGATGATACGCCGGGCGATTTCGACTTCTATGTGCTGTCGCTCTCATGGTCACCGAGCTATTGCGCCTCGGAGGGCCGCCGCGCCAACAAGCAGCAGTGCAACACGCAGCGGCCTTTCGGTTTTGTCGCCCATGGTCTGTGGCCGCAGAATGAATGGGGCTATCCGGCCAATTGCCAGCTCGACAATGACCGCAGCCGCGGCGGCTATGTCCCGCGCCAGATCATTTCCAGCCTTTCCGACATTATGCCTGCCGCCGGTCTGATCGGGCATGAATGGCGCAAGCATGGAAGCTGTTCCGGCCTGTCCCAGAACGATTATTTCGCTACGCTGCGCAAAGCCTATGAGCAGGTCAATATTCCGCCGAGCCTGCGCAGTGTGAGCGGCAACCGCCGTGTCGATCCGATGCTCGTTGAAAACGCTTTCATAGCTGCCAATCCGGGCATGAAGGCCAGCGGCATTTCCGTCACCTGCCAGCGCAACTATCTTCAGGAAGTGCGCATCTGCATGACGAAGGATCTCCAATTCCGCGCCTGCCAGGAGGTCAACAACAATTCCTGCCGCAGCCGTTCGGTCATGATGCCGGCAACCCAATAATCTTCATTCTCAGGATTCAAACATGACGCAGATTCTCTATTCACCCGCCTCGCCTTATAGCGCGAAGGTGCGTATGGCCGCGCATTATGCAGGCGTCCCTTTTGAAAGCGTGGTCGTGAACACGTCGGCTGAACCGGAGAA
>JAEXXS010000385.1 GCA_023451915.1 Pseudomonadota bacterium
CTTATCAGAGCGCCTTCTAACACAGCCATTACTTTACAGATAAACTCATTCTCCAAAACGGGCCTAATGGAACGTCAGGGTTTGAGCTAAAACCCAAAGTGCCCGCCCCACGTGTTTAAAGGCTCGGAGTGCATGTAATTGCACCCTCCACGCGCCGCTGATTATCCCGGCGGTGCGGAAAAATGGAAAGCGATGCGACTATGACCAAAAAAACTCCTTCCACGCCGACGCGTTCGGATTTCGATGAAGCAGCTCTGTTTTTCCATCGATATCCGAAGCCCGGGAAGCTGGAAATCCAGGCAACCAAGCCGCTCGGAAACCAGCGTGACCTTGCACTCGCTTATTCGCCGGGCGTGGCAGCACCCTGCCTTGCCATTCAGGAAGACCCGGCCACCGCTGCGGAATATACGGCGCGCGGCAACCTCGTGGCGGTTGTATCAAACGGCACGGCGGTTCTTGGCCTCGGCAATATCGGCGCGCTCGCATCGAAGCCGGTCATGGAAGGCAAGGCCGTCCTCTTCAAGAAATTCGCCGATATCGACGTGTTCGACATCGAAATCGACGCGCTTGAAATCAGCCGCGTTGTCGACGTGGTTTCCGCTCTGGAGCCGACCTTTGGCGGCATCAATCTGGAAGATATCAAGGCCCCGGAATGTTTCGAAGTGGAAGAACAGCTTCGCGCCAAGATGAATATTCCAGTTTTCCATGACGATCAGCATGGGACGGCGATCATCGTGGCAGCCGCCGTGCTGAACGGCCTGGAGCTTGCGGGCAAGCAGATTGCAGACGCCAAGATCGTCACCTCCGGTGCCGGTGCGGCGGCTCTCGCCTGCCTCAATCTTCTCGTCAATCTCGGCGCAAAGCGCGAAAACATCTGGGTCTGCGATCTCGAAGGCGTGGTCTATGAAGGCCGCAACACGCTGATGGACCGCTGGAAAGAAATCTACGCGCAAAAGACCGACGCACGCACGCTGGCCGATGTCATCGGCGGCGCTGACGTATTCCTCGGCCTTTCGGCAGCGGGTGTCTTGAAGCCGGAACTGCTCAATCAGATGGCCGAAAAGCCGCTGATCATGGCGCTTGCTAATCCGAAGCCGGAAATCATGCCGGAAGAAGCACGTGCTGCGCGCGCCGACGCCATGATCTGCACCGGACGGTCCGATTATCCAAACCAGGTCAACAACGTTCTATGCTTCCCCTATATTTTCCGCGGCGCGCTCGATGTCGGCGCAACCGCGATCAATGAAGAGATGAAGCTTGCCGCCGTGCGCGCCATTGCATCGCTTGCGCGGGAAGAACCTTCCGATGTCGCTGCCAAAGCCTATTCCGGCGATACGCCGACTTTCGGCCCGGATTACATCATTCCCTCGCCTTTTGATCAGCGTCTGATCCTGCGCATTGCTCCTGCTGTCGCCAAGGCTGCGATGGAAACCGGTGTCGCCACGCGCCCGATCGAAGATATGGAAGCCTATCTCGACAGACTGAACCGCTTCGTGTTCCGCTCGGGCCTCATCATGAAGCCGGTCTTCGCCGCCGCCCGTTCGCAGGACAAGCCGAAGCGTGTCATCTATGCCGATGGTGAAGATGAGCGCGTCCTGCGTGCCGCACAGGTGGTGATCGAGGAACGCATCGCCGCGCCGATCCTCGTCGGCCGTCCGCAGGTCGTTGAAACGCGCCTGCGCCGCTATGGTCTGAAAATCCGTCAGGGCGTCGATTTCGAACTGATCAACCCTGAGGACGATCCACGCTACCGCGACTATGTCGATCTGTACCTGTCCTATACCGGGCGTCAGGGCGTCACGCCGGAAGCGGCCCGCACCATCGTGCGCACCAACTCGACCGCTATTGCGGCGCTCGCCGTAATGCGTGACGAAGCGGATGCGATGATCTGCGGTCTCGAAGGCCGTTTTGAACGGCATCTGCGCGTTGTACGCCAGATTATTGGCATCGTGCCGGGTATCCGCGATTATTCGGCGCTTAGCCTGCTGATTTCGCAGCGCGGCGCGCTGTTCCTGACCGACACCTATGTCAATGTCGATCCGAATGCGAACGAGCTTGCCGAAATGGCAATTCTCGCCGCCAAGGAAATCGACCGTTTCGGCATCGTGCCGAAAGCCGCTCTCGTTTCGCATTCGAATTTCGGATCAAAGGAAAGCGCCAGCGCGGAAAAGATGCGTCAGGCTGCGGCCATTCTCGCGGAGAAGGCTCCGGATCTCGAATCCGATGGCGAAATGCATGGCGACTCGGCCCTGTCTCAGGCGCTGCGTGACCGCGTGTTCCCGAATTCGCGCCTCAAGGGTGAGGCCAATCTTCTAGTCTTCCCAAACCTTGATGCGGCGAATATCACGCTCAACGTGGTCAAGACGGTCACCGATGCGCTGCATGTCGGCCCGATCCTGCTTGGCGCCGCCCGCCCGGCGCATATTTTGACGCCTTCGGTCACATCGCGCGGTGTCGTCAACATGACCGCACTGTCGGTTGTGGAAGCGCTCCAGCGTGCAGGCGAAGCACCGGCCCGCAAGGCAAAGATTCGCAAGTAAGCCTATCCGCAAAAACAAACAGCCGACACAGTACCAACTGTGCCGGCTGTATTTGTTTGCATTCCGTAAAAGCTGTCAGGGCTTTCGGCTCTGTACCTTGTCCGGGCCGATCAGCACCAGAAGGTCGGCCAGTTCCGGTCCGTGGGGTTGGCCCGTCAGCGCCAGACGCAGCGGCATGAAAAGACCCTTACCCTTGCGTCCCGTTTCCGACTTGACGGCGTCAGTCCAGGCTTTCCATGTCAGGTGGTTCCATGGGGCTGCTGGCAGCGAGTTAAACGCGACGCGCACGAATTCGCGATCTTCATCCGACAGTTCGGGTGCTTCGGCCAAGTCGCCGCTCACAATCTGCCACCAATGCTGCACATCACCGAAACGATCCAGATTGCCACGCACGGCAAGCCAGAAAGGCTCCGCCTTGTCCCCTTCGATACCAAGTGCTTCGAGACGCGGCTTGGCGTCGGCAAACGACATTTCATGCAGAAGCGAACGGTTGAGCGTGTCGAGTTCTGCCGGGTCAAACTTGGCCGACGATTTTGAAATCGACGCCAGATCGAAGCGTTCCGCAAGTGCTGCCATGGTTGGCGCGGCTGCAACATTTTCCGATGTACCGATCAGAACTGCCAGCGAAGCAACCGCCATCGGCTCATAGCCGTTCTCGCGCAGCGAGCCGACGGATAGCGCGCCTGTGCGCTTGGACAGCCCTTCGCCGGTCGTGGTGGTCAGCAGATTATGGTGCCCAAAGACGGGCGGCTCAGCGCCGAGCGCGCGGAAGATTGCAATCTGCACGCCGGTATTCGTCACGTGGTCGTCGCCACGGATGATATGGCTGATGCCGAGATCTATATCGTCCACGACCGAAGGAAGCGTGTAGAGATAGGTGCCGCCTTCACGCACCAGCACCGGGTCCGACATGGACGCCAGATCGACGACCTGTGGCCCGCGCACCAGATCATCCCAGTGAACTTCGGTGCGCTGCGTGACAAACGGATCGCTCTCGAAATTCGGCAGCAGAAACCGCCAATGCGGCTTGCGGCCTTCGGCTTCGAAAGCAGCCTTTTCCGCATCGGTGAGTTTCAGCGCCTCACGGCCATAGACCGGCGGCAGACGACGCGCCAGGCGCAGCTTGCGGCGGCGCTCCAACTCGTCAGCGGTTTCATAGCAGGCATAAAGCAGCCCCGCCGCTTTCAGCTTTTCCACGGCGCGGGCATAAACATCGAAGCGCTTCGACTGATATTCGACGCGGGCCGGCTTGACGCCCAGCCAGTCGAGATCGACAGCAATGGCTTCTGCATATTCCTGGCGCGACCGTTCAACATCCGTGTCGTCATAACGCAGAATGAGCTTGCCGCCATTCTTTTGCGCGTAAAGCCAGTTGGACAGCGCAGTGCGCGTGTTGCCGATGTGAATATAGCCCGTCGGCGACGGGGCAAAACGAACAGTAACAGTCATTCTATTATCTTTCAGCGGTCGCGGAAGCGGTTCGTTATGGGATAACGGCGATCGCGTCCAAAATTCTTCCTGGTAATCTTTACACCCGGCGCAGATTGCCGGCGCTTATATTCGGCAAGATAGAGCAGATGTTCGATCCGTTGCACGGTTTCCACCGGATGACCGCGCGCGACGATATCGGCATTGCTCATTTCATTCTCGACCAGACATTCCAGAATATCGTCGAGCACCGGATAAGGCGGTAAGCTGTCCTGATCGGTCTGGTTCTCGCGCAACTCTGCGGACGGCGCCTTGGAAATGATGTTGTGCGGAATCACTTCGCCTGCCGGACCAAGCGAGCCTTGCGGAACATGGCTGTTGCGCCATTCCGACATCGCATAGACCTGCATCTTGTATACGTCCTTGATCGGATTGAAGCCGCCATTCATGTCGCCATAAAGCGTGGCATAGCCCACCGACATTTCCGACTTGTTGCCGGTGGTGACGACCATGGAGCCAAACTTGTTCGACACGGCCATCAGGATCGTGCCGCGCGCCCGGCTTTGCAGGTTTTCTTCCGTGACACCGCTGTCCGTTCCGGCAAAAAGAGGCTGTAGCGCGCTCATGAAACCTTCAACCGGCTCGGCTATCGGCACAATATCGTAACGCACGCCAAGCGCCTTGGCACAGTCGGCAGCATCTTTGAGCGACTCATCCGACGTATAGCGGTATGGCAGCATGATGCAGCGCACCCGCTCCGGCCCTAGTGCGTCGACGCCCATCGCGGCGCAAATTGCCGAATCGATACCGCCGGAGAGACCCAGAACGACATCCTTGAAACCGTTCTTGTTCACATAGTCGCGCAGGCCCAGCACACAGGCGGAATAGTCCGCCTCCAGTTCTTCCGGAAGCAGGGCTTTTTCGCCTTCCTCGCAACGCCAAGTGTCTCCGTCGCGATGCCAGACCGTCATGGCAATCTGCTCGGAAAACTGCGGCATTTGCAGACATGGGAACTTGCTGCCCGGATTGAAAGCGAATGACGCGCCGTCGAAAATCAGTTCATCCTGACCGCCAACCTGATTGGCGTAAAGCATCGGCAGTTCCGCCAGCATCACCTGCTTGAGAACAACCTGATATCGGCGGTCCATCTTGGCACGGTGATAAGGCGAGCCGTTGGGCACAAGAAGAAATTCCGCACCGCTTTCGGCAAGCGTTTCCGACACGCCGAGATCGCCCCAGATATCCTCGCAGATCGGAATGCCGATGCGCACGCCCCGAAAATTGACCGGTCCCGGCAGCGGCCCGGGCTCGAACACGCGCTTTTCATCGAACTCGCCATAATTGGGAAGATCGACCTTGAACCGCTCGGCAAGAACCTCGCCGCCATCCAGCACCATGACCGAATTATGCAAACCGCTTTCCCGCCGCAAAGGCGTTCCAATGATGACACCCGGCCCGCCATCCGCCGTATCGGCGGCCAGTTCGCGCACGGCCTTTTCACAGGCTTCAACGAAGGACGGCTTCAGCACCAGATCCTCAGGCGGATAACCGGCAATGAACAGCTCTGTGAACAGGATGAGATCGGCCTTCATCTCGGTGGCTTGCGCGCGAGCCGCGCGAGCCTTGGCCAGATTTCCGGCGATATCGCCCATGACGGGATTGAGCTGCGCGACTGCAATACGAAGCATAATGAGATTCTCACCAACACTATTTCTGCCAGAGATTTAGCGTGGGAGTGAAAGGGATGCAATGAGCGGCACGGCCTCCCTCGGAGATTGGC
>JAEXXS010000508.1 GCA_023451915.1 Pseudomonadota bacterium
GCGCGGGCGAGTGCGACGCGTTGTTGCTGGCCACCGGACATTTCCTTCGGATAGCGCTTGGCACAATGTGCGAGACCTACAATCTCGAGCATCTGCATGCTTTGTCTTTCACGTTCAGCACGTTTGACGCCGCGCGTCTCGAGCGGATAACCAACATTCTCCAACACGGTCATATGTGGAAACAGCGCATAATCCTGGAACATCATGCCGATGTTGCGCTTTTGCGGTGGAACCGAGGTCATGTCACGACCTTCGATGAAAAGCCGTCCCGACGAGGGTTGAATGAAGCCTGCGATCGCGCGCAGCGACGTTGTCTTACCCGAACCTGAGGGGCCGAGCATCGTCAGGAATTCGCCTTTGTGGAGTTCGAAAGAAACGTTATCGAGCGCCTTTACGTGCCCATAGAATTTCGAGACGCCATCAAGTTTCATGGCCGCTTCTACGGTCTTATGAAGGGTGGCGTTGATCATCGAGATTCCCTGAATTTGGACGAAAGAAGGACGCCCAGTGCCGATATTGCGATGAGGATCGCAGCGACAGCAGCCGTGGCGGGGTCGAGATTGGTACGCACCTGGTTCCAGATCATGATCGGCACTGTGCGGGTCTGAACATCGGCGAGAAACAAAGCGATGACCACCTCATCCCATGAGGTGATGAAAGCGAAGACCGCGCCCGATAGAACACCGGGTTTGATCAGTGGTAACTTCACGCGCCGAAAGGTGAACCAATGGCTGGCGCCCAGACCGAGGCTAGCCGGAGCAAGCGACGGGTTCACCATGCGCAAGCTTGCCGACACGGACACGACCACGAATGGAATCGCGAGCACGCTATGCGCGAGCACCAAACCGAGACGGGTGGCCACAAGCCCCCAACCCGAGAAGACCATATACACGCCAACCGCCAGAACGATTACTGGAGTTACCATCGGGCTCAGCAGCAATCCAAGAACGAGCGTCTTGCCAAAGAACCGAGTTGCATGAAGCGCCAGCGCAGCAGCTGTGCCGACGACGGTTGCAATAACCGACGCCGCAAAGGCGACGGTCAGGCTGTTGAACAAGGCGCTTTGCCAGTCTGGCGATCCCAGAACCTTTCCATACCAGTCCATTGTAAAACCGACGGGCGGGAATTCGAGCGTTGAGGTCGTTGTGAACGACATTGGCACGATGATCAACGTTGGCACCAGCAGGAACAAGGCGGTCAGCCCGACAAAGCCCCAGAAGAAAAAACGACGAAACCGATCCATGATCAAACCGCTCCCCGTTTGGCGCCGCGCCACTGTATCAGGCTGCGGAGAAGACCAAAAAAACCAAAGGCGATAGCAGTCAGCGCCATCAACACGACGGCGAGCGCCGCACCAAGGCCGAAATTGAGCTGTTCATTGAACTGCCCGGCGATCAACTGAGCAATCATCATGTCGCGCGGGCTGCCTAGCAAGGCTGGCGTGATGTAAAAGCCGAGCGCCAGTGTAAATGTCAGGATCGCTGACGCCATGACGCCCGGCAGCGACAACGGAAAATAGATCCGGGAAAAGCCGCGCAGCCATGATGCGCCGCAAATGGAGGAGGCTTCCAGCAGCCGCAGATCGATTTTTTTCATCACCGTATAAAGAGGCAAGACAGCATATGGCAGCAGAATATGGACCATACCGATCATCACTCCCAATGGCGTGCGGATGAGACGCAATGGTCTGTCGATCAACCCGATCCCCATAAGGAACTGGTTGATCAGGCCGCTATTCTGCAACAGCACAATCCACGAGAAACTACGCAGCAGCAGACTGACCCAGAACGGGATAAGCAATGCGATGGTCAAAAGTAGGAGCGTGGAGCGTCCGCCATGCGCCATCGCGTATGCATAAGGATAAGCAACTGCGACGGTCACGAACATGACGATGAATGACACCCTGAATGTCTCACCGATTACCCGCAGAAAAAGCGATGTCGTGAATATCTGACGATAAAACTCCAGACTGCCGTCAGGCGCCGAAATGGCCACCAGCTTCAGAAGCGGATAAACGAAGAAGAGGCCAAGAAACAGGATCGAAGGGACGAGCAGCCAAAAGATCGGCGATAGCCGCAAGGCTCCAAGAGAGCTTCCCGTGCGCGCGCTATGATCATCGTGAATGGTCGCGGTCATTTTGTTTCCAACACGTTGGAGGCGAAGCCCGTCCGTGATCCGGGCGGGCCTTGTCTAGATCGCTTACTTAAGGAGCCATTCCTGGAAGCGAAGGTCCACCTTCGCGCCGTTCTCGGCCCACCAGTCGGCGTTCATGAGAACGCGCGCATCGAGGTGATCGGTCGGGAGACTACCTTTGAATTTGGCGTCTGCCGCGCTTACAGCGTTTTTGTTCGACGGGCCGTAGGGCATGTACTTCGTAAACTCAATCTGCTGGGCAGGCTCGGTAAAGAAGTTGATGGCCTTCATGGCCGATTCCTTGTTCTTGGTACCCTTCGGAACCACCCAGAAACCGGTCTGCGAGGTCCAGTTTGTCCAGTCGATCTTGATGCCCTTATCCGCCACATTCAGCGCACGTCCAACCCACACCAAACCCATGGTGGCTTCACCGCTGGCCAAATATTGTTCTGCCTGCGAACCACTATCCCACCACACGATATCCGCCTTGATGGTATCGAGCTTCTTCAGCGCCCTGTCCACATCAATCGGATAGAGGTCCTCAGGCTTTACGCCATCGGCCAGAAGTGCGGTTTCAAAGATACCTGAAGCGGCGTATTTCCAGACCGCGCGCGATCCGGGAAACCTCTTCGTATCGAAGAAGTCTGCAAAGCCCTTAGGCGCATCGCCCCCGAACTCCTGTGCATTGTAGGCGACAACCGTGCCTTCAATGTCCGAAGCAACGCGGTATTTACCGGCAGCGCCTTCAATGAATTTGGAGCGGTCGACAATTGAATAGTCGATCGGCTCCAGCCACTTGGCATCGGCTTCCAGGCCAAAGCTGTCGTCCGTCAGCAAGAGATCGAGCGTGACATTGCCAGTCTCGACCATGGCCTTCAGCTTGGCGTTGCTCGACGACGTGTCTTCAACGATCTTGATGTCCGAGTTCTGTGCCATGAAGGGCTGGAAGTAGGACTTCGACTGCGCTTCCTGATATGCGCCGCCATAGCTCGATATTGTGAGCGTTGTATCGGCAGCCTTTGCGGCTGTTCCTGCGAAAAGCACGGCAGCTGCCGCGATTGCTAGTTTCGTTTTCATCGGTTCCCCATTCTTTGTTTTTATGTGGATCGGCTTTTTGCTTAAGTCGTCTCAGTCGCCGACAGCAGCCTGCACCGCGATCTCGACAAGGATGTTTTCCGCGGCAAGGTTCGCTTCGACGGTTGCTCTCGCAGGTAGAGCATCTTCTGGAATCCAGTCTTCCCAGGCCTTGTTCATCGCAGCAAAATCAGCAACAACGTGCTTCAGCCACACTTGGGCGAACAATATCTTCGACTTGTCGGTGCCGGCCTTGGCCAACAGCTCATCGATACGCGCCAAAACCTGCGCTGTCTGACCCGCAGCGTCCTGAGCACGATCTGCCGGAACCTGTCCTGTCACATAGGCAATTCCATTGTGAACCAGCACATGGCTAAGTCGTTTTCCGTTGGGTTCGAAACGTTGGATTGGCATTGCTGTTCCTATCTGTTTTCCAGGGAAATTGTTCCCGCTGCGGACGGCTTCAGACCTTTGGCGGCGCTCGATATCGCCCGCGCGGTATTGACGAGTTGAGGCGCGAGTTCCTTGCGCACCTGTTCCGGTTGCCACCTGCTGAAGGGCACCGATATGTTGATTGCACCAAGCGGCTGCCCGTCTGCATTCACGATGCTGGCGCCTATAGCGATATCGCCGACATATATTTCCTCGGTGATCAGCGTAAAACCCTCGGTGCGCGCCTTCGCCGCCAGATCGAGGATCTTTTCCGGATCCGTAACCGTATTCGCATTGAACGCGACGAGCCGGGAACGGGCGATATAATCGCTTGCTTCCTCAGTCTTGAGCGCAGACAGATAAGCACGTCCCGCCGCCGTGCAGTATATTGGCAAACGTTGCCCTATCGGGACATGAATCGGCATTTCCTTGTGGCTTGTGAACCGCGCCACATAGACCATGTCTGTGCCCCAAGGCTGAAGAAGATTGCAGCTCTC
>JAEXXS010000090.1 GCA_023451915.1 Pseudomonadota bacterium
GCCTGCACGGCTGTGCACAATTTTGCATCAAACAGAACAATTGAACTATTTCTGGAAAATTCAGAATGAATTTTACAAAGCCGTTGACAGCTATGGATAAAAGGCAAACACTATGCACACGTTTGCAAAAACGTCGGCGTGGAGGCGCCGCAAAGTGGGAGGGAACTATGCGTTCGACATTTATGGTTGCGGCTCTTGCCGCTGGTATATCGTCAATAACTTTTGCAGCACATGCAGCTGGCAATCTCAATCTGATTTGCTCGGCAGACGTCGTCATCTGCGAGCAAATGAAAAACATGTTCGAAAAAGATACCGGCATCAGCGTCAATATGGTGCGGCTTTCTTCAGGCGAAACCTATGCCAAGGTTCGCGCAGAGGCGCGCAATCCGAAAACGGATATCTGGTGGGCGGGAACTGGCGATCCACATTTGCAGGCCGCCTCGGAAGGTCTGACACTCGAATATAAGTCGCCGATGCTTGATCAATTGCAGGATTGGGCCAAGAAGCAGGCAGAAAGTGCGAATTATCGCACGGTTGGTGTCTATGCTGGTGCGCTTGGCTGGGGCTACAATACCGATATCCTTGCCAAGAAGAAGCTCAAAGAGCCAAAGTGCTGGGCGGATTTGCTGGATGCGTCCTACAAGGGCGAAATTCAAATGGCCAACCCCAATTCTTCCGGCACGGCCTACACGGCGCTTGCAACGCTGGTGCAGATCATGGGAGAAGAGAAGGCCTATGAATACCTGAAGAAACTCAATGAAAACGTCTCCCAATACACCAAATCAGGCTCGGCGCCGGTGAAATCGGCCGCACGTGGCGAAACCGGCATTGGCATCGTTTTCATGCATGACGCGGTGGCGATGACTGCCGAAGGTTTCCCGGTCAAGTCCGTTGCGCCGTGTGAGGGCACTGGTTACGAAATCGGTTCCATGTCGATCGTCAAAGGCGCAAAGAATCTGGATAATGCCAAGAAATGGTATGACTGGGCACTGACCGCGGAAGTACAGTCTCATATGAAGGATGCCAAGTCCTTCCAGCTTCCGTCGAACAAGTCTGCCGAAGTCCCGAAGGAATCGCCGCGTTTCGAAGACATCAAACTCATCGATTATGACTTCAAAACCTATGGTGATCCCGCCAAGCGCAAAGAGCTTCTGGAGCGGTGGGACAAGGAAATTGGCGCCCACGCCAATTGATAGGTTTTGAACCTTCGATCGTTTGAACGCGTTGCCGCATCTGGCAACGCGTCTGCACTGAATGGCTTGGTGGTTAACGCTTAAGCCATGCATAGCAACAACTCCGAGACACGAAGTGAAGCGAACGCACTTATGGAACAGCAAAATCGCAGACTGGATATTGTTCTCGCAATTGCGCTGGTCGCCTTCGTCTTACTGCCATGGTATCGGATAGAAGACGGCTTTCTGGGTTTTGGCTGGCTTGGCGGCCTTTTCAGCGAAAGTTCAACTTCACCCGGCATCTGGCAAATCGTCGCTTTCTCGCGTCCCTGGCTTAGCGTGGCAGCGGCTCTTATGATTGTTTGCGCGCTTGCCCGCATCGCCCTGCCCGTCGGCGCACGCAGTATAGTTTTGATATGGGCGAGCCTGCTTGGTCTGCTGTTCCTCATCCTTCAAGGACTGGCTATTGGGATTTCCGGCTGGAATTGGTCAATCAGCGAAAACCTCTTTGGCACGCTCACCGATGGACAACCAGCCTTTGGTGCAGGCGCAATCCTGACCTGCCTGTGCTTCTTGCTGATTTTCGCCTTTGGCCTCGCCGAACGTGGCGTGATGAAAGGCGATGCGTTTGTCGTCTCCTCCATCACCTTGCTGGTCGCACTGGTAGGTGTATTTGTATTTTATCCGGTGCTCAGTATGTTTGTCGGTTCCGTTCAGGATTTCGACGGTTCGTTCAAGCCGGAAGGGTTCATCGGAAACATACAGGACTCTTCAATCTGGAGCCTCGCCTGCATTGTAGGTGAAGGGCGCTGTGGTGTGGCATGGCGCACATTGTGGCTCGCGTTGATGACCGCCTCTGGCTCGACAATCATGGGCCTTGCCTTTGCATTGGTCGCCACACGCACAAACTTCCCTTTCAAGAAGGGACTTAGGCTTCTAACCATTTTGCCGATTATCACGCCGCCTTTCGTTGTCGGTCTCGCCCTGACATTGTTGTTCGGACGCGCAGGCGTGGTCACCGAGCAGCTTTCCAATATGTTCGGTTTGCAGCCGGGGCGTTGGCTGTACGGACTGACCGGCATCTGGATTGCGCAGGTTCTTTCCTTCACCCCCATTTCATTTCTCGTCCTGATAGGCGTAGTCGAAGGCGTGTCGCCATCGATGGAGGAAGCTTCCCAAACCTTGCGCGCAGACCGCTGGCGCACTTTCCGTAGGGTCTCCCTGCCCCTGATGGCGCCGGGCCTCGCCAATGCCTTTCTCATCGCCTTCATCGAAAGCATGGCCGATTTCGGCAATCCGATGGTTCTGGGGGGCAGCAACGGCGTTCTGTCGACAGAAATCTTCTTTGCAGTGGTGGGAGCGCAAAATGATCCTTCGCGCGCAGCTGTCCTCGCCATGGTGTTATTGTGTTTCACGCTGACCGCCTTCCTTATCCAGCGCGTCTGGCTGGCAGGAAAAAACTTCGCGACCGTGACCGGCAAGGGCGATTCAGGCATGCATGCTGCCTTGCCGCACGGACTGAAAGTCGGCGTCTACGCGTTGGTTATTCCATGGATGATATTTACCGTCATCGTCTATCTCATGATCCTTATTGGCGGCTTTGTACGCCAGTGGGGGCTCGATAATACCTTGACGCTGGAGCATTATACCCGTGCCTTCTCTATTGGCTGGACTGGGACTGGTATCGCCTGGACTGGTGTTGCGTGGAACTCGTTCTGGACCACCATGGAAATCTCGCTGATCTCGGCACCACTCACAGCTGCTGTTGGCTTGCTCACCGCCTATCTGATTGTTCGACAACGCTTTGTTGGGCGTAACCTGTTCGAATTTGCATTGATGCTAAGCTTTGCGATTCCCGGCACGGTGATTGGTGTCAGCTATATCATGGCGTTCAATCTGCCGCCGCTGGAAATGACAGGAACTGCAGCAATCCTCATCGCCTGTTTCGTTTTTCGCAACATGCCAGTCGGCGTTCGGGGTGGCGTTGCCGCAATGAGCCAGCTCGACAAAAGCCTCGATGAAGCTTCCCTGACCTTGCGGGCAAACAGCTTTCGTACCATTTGCAAGGTTATTCTGCCACTGCTGCGCCCCGCCATCACTGCAGCGTTGGTCTACTCCTTTGTGCGCGCAATCACATCGATCAGCGCCGTCATCTTTCTGGTTTCCGCGCAGTATAACATGGCGACATCGTACATCGTTGGGCTCGTTGAAAATGGGCAATTCGGTGTCGCCATCGCCTACTCCTCGATGCTGATTGTGGTAATGATCGTCATCATCACTGGCTTCCAGTTGCTTGTTGGAGAGAGAAAACTCCGGCGTGAAAACCGTGTCGCGACTGTCACGCCCATCAAATCCGTTAATCAGGAGAAAGTAGCATGACGACGATCCGCGCCGGATCCGTGACGTTCGAGAATGTCTCCAAGAAATTTGGAAACTTCACCGCCCTGCCCGATCTATCCCTGATTGTCGAACCGGGAACACTGGTCACATTGCTCGGCCCCTCAGGCTGCGGAAAGACCACCACTTTGCGCCTGCTGGCTGGGTTGGAACACCCAAGCTCGGGCCGTATCCTGATCGGCGGAAAGGATGTCACCAATCTTCCAGCCAATGAACGCGATGTTTCGATGGTGTTCCAGTCCTACGCGCTGTTTCCACATATGAACTCGCTCGATAATGTTGCCTATGGTCTGGAATCTTCCGGCATCAAGAAGAGTGAAGCCCGCGACCGCGCAGAAGAAGGTCTGAAGCTGGTTGGTCTGGGCGGCATGGGCCACCGTCTTCCCGCCGAACTTTCGGGCGGGCAACAGCAGCGCGTGGCCGTCGCGCGTGCTCTGGTGCTGGAACCCCAGGTTCTGCTTCTGGACGAACCGCTGTCCAATCTCGATGCGCGCCTGCGACGACGCGTGCGAACGGAAATCCGCGAATTGCAGCAACGGCTAGGTTTTACGGCAGT
>JAEXXS010000236.1 GCA_023451915.1 Pseudomonadota bacterium
GCCGGAAGCCGAGTTTCTCCGCTTCCTTCAATCTCTGTACTGCATGCGTTACCGCACGAACAGCACCGGAAAGGCTGATTTCGCCGAAATAAACACAATCTGGCGGAAGGGCAATACCGGCCATGGAGGAAACCAGCGCCGAGGCAACCGCAATATCGGCAGCCGGTTCGCTAATCCGATAGCCGCCCGCAACGTTCAGATAGACGTCATGCTGGCCGAAACGCACCCCGCAATGGGATTCCAGTACGGCGAGGATCATGGCGAGACGCCCGCCATCCCAACCCACGACAGCGCGGCGCGGCGTGCCGAGCGAGGAGGGTGCAACAAGGGCCTGAATTTCCACCAAAATCGGGCGCGTGCCTTCCATCCCGGCGAAAACCGCTGCTCCCGGCGCTTTTTCGTTGCGTTCGCCGAGAAAAAGCTCTGACGGATTGGACACTTCCCGCAAGCCGCCATCGGACATTTCGAAAACGCCGATTTCGTCGGTAGGGCCGAAGCGGTTCTTCACCGTGCGCAGGATGCGGTAATGATGTCCGCCTTCGCCTTCGAAATAGAGAACGCCATCGACCATATGTTCGACCACGCGCGGGCCGGCAATCTGGCCGTCCTTGGTGACATGGCCGACCAGCACCACCGCAGCGCCGGTCTGCTTCGCGTAACGGATCATCGCCTGCGCCGAGGACCGCACCTGCGTCACCGTGCCGGGCGCTGAATCCGCCATATCGGTCCACAAGGTCTGGATCGAATCGATAATCACCAGATCGGGGCGTTTGCCATCGGAAATGGTGGCGATAATGTCTTCGACATTGGTTTCGGCGGCAAGTTCCACCGCCGACGTGGCTACGCCGAGACGCTGCGCGCGCAGGCGTATCTGCGCGACCGCTTCTTCGCCTGAAACATAGACGATGCGGTGGCCGCGATTGGCAAGGGCTGCCGCCGCCTGCGTCAGAAGCGTGGATTTGCCGATACCGGGATCGCCGCCGATCAACAGGGCCGAACCGCGCACGAAACCGCCGCCGGTCACCCGGTCGAGCTCGCTGATGCCGGAAATGATCCGCGGGGCGTCTTCAATGTCGCCTGAAAGCGAGGTCAGCGCCACGGCGCGCCCCTTGCGCTTCGACAACATGGCGCCCGGACCGGATCCGATGCCGCTATTGGTGCCTTCCTCGACGAGTGTGTTCCACTCGCCGCAGGAATCGCACTTGCCCGCCCAGCGCGTATGCACTGTGCCGCAATTCTGGCAGATGAACTGAATGCGCGCCTTGGCCATCACAGACGCGCCTTTTTTGAAGACATATTATTCATACTGTTCGGGAAGATAGGAACCCTCGGCCAGATCTGCAAATCGCGTGAATTCGGCCTGGAAGGCAAGCTTGACCGTGCCGGTCGGTCCGTGACGCTGCTTGGCGATGATAACATCGGCAGTGCCGCGCACTTTTTCAAAATGCTGCTTCCATTCTTCGTATTTCGGGTCGAACTCGTCACGCGGCTCAAGGTTCTTGACGTAATATTCCTCGCGGAACACGAACAGCACCACGTCGGCGTCCTGCTCGATGGAGCCCGATTCACGAAGATCGGAGAGCTGCGGGCGCTTGTCGTCGCGGCTTTCCACCTGACGCGAAAGCTGGGAAAGCGCAATGATGGGAACATTGAGTTCCTTGCCGAGCGCCTTGAGGCCGGTAGTGATTTCGGTGATTTCCTGCACGCGGTTCTGCGCCGAGGCCTTCGACGAGCCGGTCATCAGCTGAACGTAGTCGATCACCAGAACATCAAGGCCGCGCTGGCGCTTGAGACGGCGGGCGCGGGCGGCGAGCTGCGCAATGGAAATACCACCGGTCTGGTCGATATAGAGCGGGATTTTCTGCATCACCTGCGAGCAGGCGACCAGCTTTTCAAAATCGGTTTCGGTAATGTCGCCACGGCGGATTTTCGAGGATGACACTTCCGTCTGCTCGGAAATGATACGGGTGGCGAGCTGTTCCGCCGACATTTCGAGCGAGAAGAAGCCGACCACGCCGCCATTCTTGGCCTTCATCGAACCATCGGCCTGCTGTTCGCCCTCATAGGCGTTGGCGATGTTGAAGGCGATATTGGTGGCGAGCGAGGTTTTACCCATGCCCGGACGTCCGGCGAGGATGATCAAATCGGAAGGCTGCAAACCGCCCATCTTGCCGTCAAGTGTGTGAATGCCGGTCGAAATGCCCGACAGATGGCCGTCACGCATGAAAGCGGCATTGGCCATGTCCACGGCAGTGGTCACGGCATCCTTGAACGGCAGAAAGCCGCCATCGTAGCGGCCGGTTTCAGCCAGTTCGAACAGGCGGCGCTCGGCGTCCTCGATCTGCTCCTGCGGCGCGTTGTCGACCGGCGCGTCATAAGCGAGATTGACCATATCCTCGCCAATCCCGATCAGCGCGCGGCGGGTCGCCAGATCGTAAATCGCGCGGCCATAATCGGCGGCATTAATGATGGTCACAGCCTCGGTGGCAAGGCGCGTGACATATTGGAATATGGTCAGATCCCCGACCTTGCCTTCGGGCAGGAAGGTTTTCATCGTGACCGGATTGGCCATCTTGCCGACGCGGATGAGATCAGTGGTAATCTCGTAGATACGACGATGCAGCGGTTCGAAGAAATGGGTCGGCTTCAGGAAATCCGATATGCGGTAAAAGGCATCGTTGTTGATCAGGATTGCGCCCAGCAATGCCTGTTCCGCTTCGATATTGTGTGGTGCTTCCCGATAAAGTGCGTCTTTCTGATCGCGCACATCCTCGAGTTTGCGTACCGCCGCTTCCGCCATGATTCTTGATCCTGTCCCTGATGCTGCCAGCTAACCGTCATGTGATGCCAAACGCAACGCGGCTTCGGATGATTCCTGCTGGGAGGGATAAGCTATACCATGATTCACACTGATTCACAGTTTGCGCCTGTGCAGGAACGCTATGTTCTTGACGGGCGTTTCGACACAAGATGCGGCATGAAAAAGGGCCGCCCGAGACGGCAGCCCTTTTTGATAGTGTGCCTACTCGCGTCGATCAGCCGTTCATGCTTTTCTTGACGGCGCGGGCCTCGCTATTGGCACCTTTTGGTGCGCTGTCGAGCCGCTTCAAACGCTTTTCTTCCGCTTCGATATAGTTGCGCGTCAGAGGAACGGCTTCCTGCCGGTGCGCAATCTGGATGTGGAACACCATCATATTCTGCCAGCGGAAAGCGCTTTCCGATGCGGCAAGATAAAATTCCCACATGCGGCAGAAGCGTTCGTCATAAAGCGCCTTGGCCTTTTCCCGATTGGCCATGAAGGCCTCACGCCAGGCTTTCAGCGTTTCAGCATAATGCAGCCGCAGGATTTCGATGTCGGTGACATAGAGCCCGGCCTTTTCGATATGCGGCAGCACTTCCGACAAAGCAGGGATATAACCGCCCGGGAAGATATATTTGCGGATGAACGGATTGGTCGCGCCCGGCCCGTCGGATCGGCCAATGGCATGCAGCAGGAACACGCCGTCCGGCTTCATCAGCCGCGCCACATGCTGGAAATATTCCGCAAAATGGCCGACACCGACATGCTCGAACATGCCGACCGAAACCAGCCGGTCGAACTTGTCGTCAATGTTGCGATAGTCGGTCAGCTCGAACTTGGCGCGGTCCGAAAGACCTTCATCGGCGGCGCGCTGGTTGGCGATGCCGTGCTGTTCTTCCGACAGGGTCACGCCGGTCACATGGGCCTTGAGATGGCGGGCGAGATAAAGCCCCATGCCGCCCCAGCCGCAGCCGATATCGAGCACCTTGTCGCCTTCCTTCACCAGCATTTTCGCGGCGATATGGCGCTTTTTTGCAAGCTGCGCCTCGGCAAGCGTTGCATGGGGCGTTTCGAAATAGGCGCAGGAATATTGCTTGTCCGGGTCGAGAAACAGATCGTAAAGCTCGCCGGAAAGGTCGTAGTGGCTTTTGATATTGTCGGACGAGCGCGCAATCGTGTTCATCTGCTGGAAACGGCGGAACAGAATGCGCAGCTTTGCCAGCGCCTTCATCCACGGTTCAGTCGCGGCTGTCGGCCCGGTGTTTTCAAACACGATCTGCAGCAGCGTGTAGATATCGCCTTCCAGAAAGTCGATCTCGCCGTCCATGAAGCATTCGGCGAGTTTCAGCTCGGGGTCGAGCGCTACGGCGCGCTCGGCGTGCTTTGTCTTGAAGTGAATATGGACCGGCACACCGGTCTTGTCGCCATACTGCGCACGCGCACCACTCGAATCGGTGACTTTCAGATCACCGGTTTTAATCATATGCGAAAGAACAGTACGCATCATTCCATACATCGGCCCCATCTCCTTTTATGGATGAGGCAGGCGTAGCATCCATGCGGTTGCATGGCAGGCGGCTTGTGTATCCTCTGTCAGAGCCACACTGTCATTAGATTTTCAGGCAGTGATCCATAAGGTCTACCGGCCTTGGGAACGCTGTCCTAAGCAACGCGGACGTTACCGTCTGCACCCTCTCCAATACATTACCATGGAGAAGAATAGGGAGTTTTCCCGTTCTGGAAAGAGAAAATGCCCGGCGGAGGCCGCCGGGCATGATCATTTAAAGTTTACCACCATTGGAATGCCTGCCGAGAAAGCGGGCATTTCCGGCGGTTAAGTCTGACAATTAAGCCTGATCTTCGGCTTCTTCGTCTTCGTCGAAGATTTCTTCCGAAAGCGGGGCTTCTTCGATGCCATAGATGGCTTCGATCGAGGTGAGGTCTTCACCCTTTGCCTGACGTTCAGCTTCTTCGTTCGAACGGGCGATGTTGACGGTCACTTCAACCTGAACTTCCGGATGCAGCGAAATCGAAACTTCGTGCAGGCCGATCGTCTTGATCGGATGGTTCAGTTCAACCTGGTTGCGATGCAGGGTGAAGCCGTTTGCGGTGATGATGTCAGCGATGTCGCGGGTCGAAACCGAACCGTAGAGCTGACCGGTTTCACCAGCCGAACGCACAACGATGAAGCTCTGGCCATTCAGCTTTTCAGCAACGGCGCTGGCTTCGTTCTTGCGTTCCAGGTTTTGGGCTTCGAGCTGGGCGCGCTGGCCTTCGAACTTCTTCTTGTTGGCTTCGTTGGCGCGAAGAGCCTTGCCCTGCGGCAGCAGGAAGTTACGGGCATAGCCGTCCTTGACCTTGACGGTTTCGCCCATCTGGCCGAGGCGGCCAATGCGTTCCAGAAGAATGACTTCCATTGGAGTTTCCTTTCGAGTGTTTTATTCGGGTTATTGTTGTTTGTCATTGCCCGGAATTTTCGAGATCGGCGCGCCACGCGACGTATCGAAAAGTCCGAGAACCATGAAGACGAAAAGCAGAAATGCGAAGAGAATGATCGCAAAATAGGCAAACCACAGCGCCACCGGACGCCATACTTTGCCCCGTGTGCGCTCATGCATGATGGCAAGACCCGCTATCATGAAGCTTGCGCCGAGTGCGCCGACCACCACGGTCGCCACCAGACCGGCGGGGCCTGAGAAGAAAGCGACGGCAAGGGCGACCGCGAAAACGATCAGCGCCGTGCGCGGCATGCGCAGCGTTGCGGGCCAGTCGTCACGCGGACGGCGCAGGCGGCCCGACATGGCGGTCAGGCGCAGCGCCAGATAGAGATTGCCGACCAGAATGGCGAGACATGTGGCGGGCTGGATCGCCGGAAGGGCGAACATCAGCAGCGCCGACATGGTGTTGCGCATTTCATCGCTGGCGGTGAATTGCGGATCAGCTTCCGCAACGCGGTCAATCACCGCATTGGCCAGTTCCCGCGCCATATCCGGGCCGAAGCCGAGAATTGCGCCGATGACGATGAAAGAAACCGCAACCATCAAGGCGAGGCGGAAAACGATATCCGACAGCGGATACCAGACCATGACACCCTTCGGTCCGCCCAGTTCTTCGGCGGGACGCGCAAGACCCGACAGATAGGCCCCGATGGCGGCAGGAATATAGCTCGTCAGCGCCATCAGAAGGGCTGCCATCGGAACGGCGAAAACGCCAACCGCGATGGTTGCTGCGGCTGCCGCAACGATACCGGCGGTGGAACCCCAGCCGAGGGCTGCAACGAAAATGGGAAGCGGCGTCAGGAAATAGAGAACCATCGCCATGCCCGACTGGACTATGACGCCGGACGACATCAATGCCGAGGCAAGCCCCGCCAATATGCCGACACCAACAATGGTTCCGTTGAATTTCATCAGTTTCGCTGTCCTGCCCCGGACTTGCCGGCTCGTGCAGTTAGAGGCAAATGCCCCAACTCGGGTTTTCAATACGCTCCGTTGCGCCCATCGCAAGGGAGGAAGGGTTCGGGAGGCGGCCTCTGACGAGAACGCCTCCCGAAGAAGTCTTACTTCACCCGATCTTACTTCACAACGTAAGGCAGCAGGCCGAGGAAACGGGCGCGCTTGATCGCCTTGGCGAGCTCACGCTGCTTCTTCTGGCTGACAGCCGTAATACGGGAAGGAACGATCTTGCCGCGTTCGGAAATGTAACGCTGCAGAAGCTTGATGTCCTTGTAGTCGATCTTCGGTGCGTTTGGACCGGAGAAGGGGCACGTCTTGCGACGGCGATGGAAAGGACGGCGGGTCGGGATCTGATTGATATCAACCATGATTATGCTCCTTCACCAGCTTCGTTGTCGCGTGGGCGACGTGGGCCGCGGTCACCGCGATCGCCACGGTCGAAACCACCTTCACGGCGGCGCGGACGGTCATCGCCATCACGCTCGCGACGGTCGTCACGGCGGGTCAGCATGGCCGACTGGCCTTCTTCGTGTTCTTCAACGCGAATGGTCATGAAGCGCAGGACGTCTTCATTGATACGCATCTGACGTTCCATTTCAGCAACGGCAGCAGCCGGAGCGTCGATGTTCAGAAGCGTATAATACGCCTTACGGTTCTTGTTGATACGGTAGGTGAGGGGACGCAGACCCCAAGCTTCAACCTTACCGACCTTGCCGCCATTAGCTTCGAGGACACCCTTGTACTGTTCGACGAGAGCGTCGACCTGCTGCTGGGAAATGTCCTGGCGGGCAAGAAGCACATGTTCATAAAGAGCCATTGGCTTTGCCTTTCTTCGTTTTATCACGCCGACACCAGCGGCTAAGCCCCTGCGACTTCTCTTTTGCCGGAAAACCGGTGAAGAAAGGACGCGTATCTGAGACGGTCGAGAGCGGAGACACGGGAGGCAGAAGCGCTTATGACTTCCAACGTATTTCTAACTAAATCATTAGTTATGGACACGGCCCTCCGTTCAGCCCCCAGCTGGTGCCGAACAATGAACGGGCGGCTATTACGTGTTTTTCCCCTTGTTTGCAAGCGCGATATCCCCGAAAAACCGACAAATGCTTGACTTTTCGCCCAAGGCTAAGGCACATCGCGCCAAATTGTGCATTTCATTGCAGGCATGGCGGCGAAAACGGATACCGGTTTCACCTTTATCATATGCAGAGAACCAGAACGAGGCATCAATGGCGGTAGCATTTACCTTTCCCGGACAGGGCAGCCAGGCGGTAGGCATGGGCAAGGCCCTGGCCGAACAGTTCGCGGAAGCGCGCACCGTCTTTGACGAAGTGGACGCAGCGCTCGGCGAAAAGCTGTCCGCCACCATGTTCGAAGGCCCGGAAGACGTTCTGACGCTCACCGCCAATGCCCAGCCTGCGCTGATGGCCGTGTCGATGGCGGTCCTGCGCGTCATGGAAGCCCGCGGCTTCTCGCTGAAAGACAAGGTTTCCTACGTGGCCGGCCATTCGCTGGGCGAATATTCGGCTCTTTGCGCTGCCGGTACATTCTCGCTGGCCGATACGGCGCGCCTCCTGCGCATTCGCGGCAATGCGATGCAGAAGGCTGTTCCGGTTGGCGAAGGCGCGATGGCCGCCATCATCGGTCTGGAACATGGCGACGTGGAAGCAGTCTGCACGGAAGCCAAGGCTTCCGGTTCGGTTCAGATCGCCAATGACAATGGCGGCGGCCAGCTGGTGATTTCCGGTTCCAAGGCTGCGGTCGAACTGGCGGCAAAGCTTGCTTCGGAAAAGGGCGCAAAGCGCGCCATCATGCTGCCGGTTTCAGCACCCTTCCATTCGACCCTGATGGCCCCTGCCGCCGAAGCCATGCGCGAAGCGCTGGCCAGCGTCGAAAAGCACAATCCGGTTGTGCCGCTCATCGCCAATGTGCGCGCAGCGCCGGTGACGGACGCCAAAGAAATCGCCGATCTGCTGGTCGAGCAAGTGACGGGCCAGGTGCGCTGGCGCGAAACCGTGGAATGGTTTGCCGCCAATGGCGTGACTTCGCTTTATGAAGTAGGTTCGGGCAAGGTTCTGACCGGTCTGGCGCGTCGCATCTCCAAGGATGTGTCGGGCGCTGCCGTTGGTTCGGCTGAAGAAATCGAAGCAGCGCTTGCTGCTCTCAACGCTTAAAAGGGATTTCGCATGTTTGATCTGACTGGCCGCAAGGCTCTCGTAACCGGCGCGACCGGCGGTCTGGGTGAAGCGATTGCTCGGGCGCTCCATGCACAGGGTGCTATTGTGGGGCTGCACGGCACGCGCGAAGAAAAGCTGAAGGAACTGGCTGCTGAACTGGGCGAGCGGGTTTTCATCTTCCCGGCCAATCTGTCGGACCGCGAAGCCGTCAAGGCGCTCGGCCAGAAGGCGGAAGAAGAGCTGGGCGGTGTCGATATTCTGGTCAACAATGCCGGTATCACCCGCGACGGCCTTTTCGTGCGCATGAGCGATGAAGACTGGGATGCGGTTCTCAACGTCAATCTCACCTCGGTCTTCAACCTGACGCGTGAGCTGACCCATCCGATGATGCGCCGCCGCAATGGCCGCATCATCAACATCACCTCCATCGTTGGCGTGACCGGCAATCCGGGTCAGGCGAATTATTGCGC
>JAEXXS010000322.1 GCA_023451915.1 Pseudomonadota bacterium
ACCACCAGCACGAAAAGAAAGGCCGGACGTACGTAATATTCCGGAATGCCGTGGCCGAAGAAGGGGCTCAGCATCGTGTCCTGATTGATGAGCGCGATATTCGGCCGCCCCATCACCCGCAGATTGACCGAGAACAGCGCAATCATCGTCAAAATGGAGGCGAGCAGATTGAGAATCTTGAAGCGCACATTCAGCGTTGCGGTCACGAGACCGGCTATTGCACCGGCAACCATGGCGATTGCGGCGGCGAGCCATGGATTGAGGCCAGCGAGGATGAGAACGCCGGTTACAGCTGCCCCGAGCGGGAACGAACCGTCCACCGTCAAGTCGGGAAAGTCGAGAACGCGAAACGCCAGATAGACGCCGATGGCGACAAACGCGAAAACGAGGCCTAATTCGACCGCACCCCAAAAGGCGATCTGACTCACAACGACATTCCTTGTACTTTGCCGCAATCGACAAGGATGAAGCCGGTTTCTCCGGCATAAGACCATCCGCTGGCCTGTGGACATCGAGGCTTTGTGCCTACAATTGTCCAAAAGGCTTTCACCAATCGCGACCGGTTTTGGTTTGAGTATATCCGACAGGCGAGGGCCTGAGCGGATCGTTTCCCGGCTAGATCATTTGTTCCCGTTATTATTCCAGTCGGATTACAACTCTCGCAATCATCAGCGCAAGCCCAAACCGCGCCAAAGGAGCGTAAATGCTGCTTTATATGGAGCTTACGCAACATTCGTGCGGTATTGCCCCAGCTTGGGTATTGTTTGGAACTTATTTGGCCTTTGTACAAAAAGAAGAAGGGCGAGAGTTTTCACTCCCGCCCCTCATTTTATGCATTTTGTACAGAATTAATCGATCTTGCTGGTGGCGCGGTCGATCACAGCCTTCGGGAATTCAACGCCCATTTTCTTGGCAGCGCCAAGATTGATCACAAGGTCGGTGCCCTTGGCGATTTCAACCGAAATGTCGCCCGGCTTTTCACCCTTCAGGATACGGGCAACCACAGCGCCGGTCTGCTTGCCGACGTCGTAATAGTTGAAGCCCAGTGCAGCCATCGCGCCGCGCTTGACGGAATCCGTATCAGCGGTGAAGAGCGGCAGTTTGCTTTCTTCGGCGACGCCGACAGCGCTTTCGAGAGCCGAAACGATGGTGTTGTCGGTCGGCACATACATGGCATCGGCGCGGCCGACGAGAGCCTGTGCAGCGCCCTTGACTTCAGCCGACTTGGTGGCGGCGGATTCAACGATCTCAATGCCCTCAGCGGCAGCAGCTTCCTTCAGTGCAGCCAGAAGCGAGACCGAGTTGGTTTCACCGGAATTGTAGAGATAGCCGAGCTTCTTGATGTTCGGCATCACTTCCTTGATGAGCTTGATATGCTCAACAACTGGCGACATGTCCGAGAGGCCGGTTACATTGCCGCCCGGCTTTTCCATGTTCTTGACGAGCTGTGCGCCGACCGGATCGGATACGGCGGTGAACACGACCGGAATGTCGCGGGTGGAAGAAACCACAGCCTGAGCCGATGGGGTGGAAATCGGAACAATCACGTCCGGACCTTCGCCAACGAACTGACGCGCGATCTGTGCGGCGGTCGCCGGGTTGCCCTGTGCAGACTGATAGACGAATTTGAGATTTTCGCCTTCCTTGAAACCGGCTTCGGCCAGCGCATCCTTGACGCCGTCACGGGCGGCGTCCAGCGCCGGGTGTTCGACAATGGCGGTCACGGCGACGGTTACGTCTTTTGCCTGAGCGGAAGTGGCAATGGCCGTTGCGGCCAGCAATGCCAGAAGTACAGAACGCATGAAAATCTCCCCTATTGGTTTCTATGCTGTTGATTGCTTAATCAAGTTGATAGCCGAAATCAATCAGCACGGAAACCGGACAAGATTGCACGGGGTGATGCGGATTGTCCGATAGAGCAAGTGTCAGCTTTGTTCCACACCATGGGTTTCCAACAGCGACGTCATGCGTCTTACGGCAAGTTCCGGCCTGTCGAGGGCGTTGGCCTTGTCGGCCAGCTGAAAAATGTCGGCATAATGCACAATGCCGCGCGCAGACTGCATGCCGGCTGGCATGGTGAAATGCGTCTGATGGCCGTTGAGCCAGGCGAGGAACACGATGCCCGCCTTGTAATACTGTGTCGGCGCTTCGAAAATCTTGCGCGATAGCGGCACTGTCGGCTCGATGATGACGCGGAAGCGGGCGCTGTCGCCCTTGGCGAGTGCTGCCAATGCGCTGGAAGCTTGCGGCGCGACTGCATCGAAAATGCCGAGCAGCGCGTGGCTGTGCTTGTGCCCGTCGCCTTCGATCAGCGGTGCATAGTTGAAATCATCGCCCGTGAAACAGAGGACGCCTTTCGGCAACCGGTCGCGGAGCGCAAGTTCATAGCGTTCTTCCAGCAGCGAAATCTTGATGCCTTCGACCTTGTCGCGATTGGCCTCAATGATGCCGATGACGGTATCCAGCGCATCCTCGAAATTCGAGTTTCCCCAGTAGCCCTTGAGCTGCGGATCGAACATGTCGCCCAGCCAGTGCAGCACAACCTTCTCGCGGGCATTGGAGAGAATATGCCCATAGACCTTCGCGTAATCGTCGGGAGCTCGCGCAATACGAGCAAGGGCACGGCTTGCCATCAGGATGAAGCGCCCGCCATGTTTTTCGATAAAACCGGCCTGCGTTTCGTAAGCCTTGATCACGTCATCAAGGCTTTTGGCGTCTGCCGGATCAAGATGATCTGTACCTGCGCCACAGGCGAGATCGGCCCCCGCTACGGTTTTGCTTTCAGCGAGCGAGCGCTGGATCAATTCCTGCGCGCCGGCCCAGTTGAGGCCCATGCCGCGCTGCGAGGTGTCCATCGCTTCGGCGATCTTGAAACCAAGGCTCCAAAGGTGATGCCGAAACGCCATGGTCGCATCCCAGTCGAGCGCGGGGTTGTTCCAGGGCGTTGTATCTTTTCTCGGGTCGGAGACGACATGCGCCGCCGCATAGGCAATGCGGTTGAACTGTGGGGGAGTGGGCGGTGTATCGGTTGGCGTGCCGGTAAGCCGGTAAGCGTGCAGAGTGCCATCCGCCTTCGGTAAGGTCAGCTTTGTGTCGAATGCAACGCTCATAATCGTCCTCCCATGAACCTCAGCCTTAATAATTTAGAACGTTCCAAATGACAAGAAACAAGCTCTTTTGGAAAGGGAATATCGTTCGTCTACGAGAATTGAACTCCAAAAGCGCCGTCAAAAAAGGCGAAATGATGGCAATACTATGGCGAAATTTCTTCGATTGACAATTTTGGAACGTTCCAATTAATCTGACAGACGAAACAGGAAAGAGCCATGAACAAGAGCAGCGTTACGGTCATCGATATTGCGCGCGAGGCAGGCGTGTCGAAATCGACCGTGTCGCTCGTGCTGCGTGACAGTCCGCTGGTTCATGCCGAAACCCGGGTCAAGGTACAGGCGGCGATCGAAAAGCTCGGTTACGTCTATAACCGCAGCGCCGCCAATCTGCGGCAGGCAAGATCGAAGATCATCGGGCTGGTGGTGAATGATCTGACCAACAGCTTCTTTGCCGAACTGGCGGTGGGCATAGACCGCGTGATGCAATCAGCGGGTTATGTGCAGTTTCTGGCCAATACGGGCGAGAGCATCGACCGGCAGCGCGAGGTGATCGCCT
>JAEXXS010000371.1 GCA_023451915.1 Pseudomonadota bacterium
AGCGAAACGCTTTCTATCACCGCTGCGATAATGGTGACGGTGAGGAAGAGCGAAAGCATGGGGTCGTGATAGGTGACGGCAAAATAATCGCGCGCCAGAAAGAGCGCGACCGCCAGCACCAGCGTCACGCTCATCAAAAATGTAAATGCCGTCTGGATATCGCGATCCTCGACCTTCTCGATGCGGATCAGGAATTCTGCGCTTGCGAATTCGCGTAGCGAAAAGACAATCGCCGCGACGCTGAGGCCGACAACGCCCATGCCGGTCTCTGACGGCCCCAGAAAACGCGAAACCGCAACGACAGTCAGAAAATTGCACAGCAGTCCGGCATATTGCTCAAGCGTGGCAATCACGAAGCCTCGGCGATGATTTTTCATGATCGGCTCCGTGTAACCAAGAACAGCGGGAGCGCCGACATTTCCGGCAGACAATTTTCCAAGATGCGATACCCCCTCGCAACCGTGCGGGGCGGAAAGTCCGCCCGGCTTCCCGGCGTCTTTCAGAATAGTCTTTCGCCTGCCATGGGGAATGTCACCGATGGTATTAGCGCCTGACCTGAAAGGGGTATGCCGCTCGCTCTAAAGCCAAGCCGTGGGCCCCCGGCTGACTGGGTAAAAATTCCAGAACATTCCCATTGGAATCGCGATCCGGTTCGGTTGGGAAATGCAGCAAGTAAAAAGAACGGCAGACCTGCTTTCGCGTCTCGGAGGCGACATGAGCAATCTTTCCTGGATCACGCTTCTGGCCTTCGTTCTCTCGGTCGCCTTTTGCATCGGCTTCCGCGAACTGGCCCGCGAATGGTATCTCATCGACATTCCGGACGACCGGAAGCGACATGAGGGTGCGGTGCCGCTTTGCGGCGGCATCGCGATTTTTCTGGCCTTCGCCATCGCCGCTTCGATTGTGCATGGCGGCCCATCCCAGCAAGCCAATATGCTGCAACTGCTGCCCGGTCTGGCGCTTGTGCTTGTCACAGGCGTATTGGACGACCGTTTCAACCTGCCGGTCATGCCGCGTCTGACCAGCCAGCTTTTGGCCGCAGCGCTCATCATCGGCATGGCCGATATTGAGCGGCTCAGTCTGGGCATGAATATTGGCTGGCCGTCCGGCCTGACTGCAGACGGCGGCAGCGTCTTTCTGGTGGGACCTCTTTTCCTGTTGCTGGCACTGGCTTTCATCGTCGGCCTTATCAACGCGGTCAATATGAGTGACGGCGTGGATGGACTGGCAGGCGCATCCAGTGCCGCTGCCTTTTTCTGGCTTGCCGTGATCGGCTTCGACTTTGGACAGCATCGGCTCGGCCTTCAGACGCTGGCGCTCGCGGCGGCGTGTCTCGGCTTCCTCGTCTTCAATATGCGCCATCGCTGGCGCATGAAGGCCAGCCTCTTCCTAGGCGATGGCGGGAGCACCCTTCTGGGTGCGGCCCTTGCGGGCACCACCCTCATCCTCGCAAGTGGAGAACCCGCCATCGCCTTCCCTGTTCTGCTGTGGGTCGTCGCCGTTCCGGTTACCGATACGCTGAGCCTCATCATTCGCAGGCTCGCCGTGCGACGCAGCCCGTTTTCCGCCGACCGCCAGCATCTGCATCACCTGTTGATGGATGCGGGCCTGAGCTGTGGGCAGACGGCCATGGCCGTGATGGCGCTCAACCTCCTTGCCGGAGCCGTCGCCTATATCGCGATCCGGACCGGTGTGCCCGCATGGGTCATGCTGGTTTTGCTCTTGCTGCCAGCCGTGCTTCACACGCTTTTCGTGCTGCGCATGACCCGGGGCCCGCG
The DNA here is from genome assembly GCA_023451915.1 of Pseudomonadota bacterium. The sequence goes on from JAEXXS010000371.1 coordinate 1,779, forward strand.
CCCCGCGGTCGTCGTTGCCGCGACAATCGTCGAGACCGCCAAGACGGCCAAGCCCAATCTCACATTACCGGGGACCACAACATGACCGTTTCCGCGCTCATCATGACATTCAACGAGGAAATGAACCTGCCGGCCTGTCTGGAATCGCTTGCCTGGTGCGACGATATCGTGGTGCTCGATTCATTCAGCACTGACCGCACGGTGGAAATCGCAAAGGCTGCAGGCGCGCGCGTCTACAGCCACGCCTATGACACGGAGGACCGCCAGCGCATGTATGGGCTGACGGAAATCAAGTTCAAGCACGGCTGGGTCTATACGCCTGATGCCGATGAGATAACGCCGCCGGACCTGCGCGACGAGATGCTGGCGATTGCCGCCGACCCAGACCGACCGGAAGTGTTTTTCAAGGCGCGCTACAAGAACATGTTCATGGGTCGCTGGATCCGCCATGCGAGCCTTTACCCGACATGGATAACCCGTCTCGTCAGGCCCAACCGCGTTCGCTTTGAACGCTCGGTGCATTCGCGCGCCAGCGGCGGGCCGGGCGGCGAGTTGCAGGCGCATTTCATCCATTACAGCTTCAACAAGGGGCTGGAAGCCTGGTACGCAAAACACAACCGCTACTCGTCTGTGGAGGCCGACCTTTCTGCGGCGCGGCTTCTGGAACGGCAGATCGACTGGGGCGGTATTTTCTCCCCGGAACCGGAGAGACGGCGGCGCGCTCTGAAATCGCTCTCCTACAACATGCCTTTCCGTCCAACCTTGCGCTTTTTTTACATGTATGTGCTGCGGCGCGGCTTTCTCGATGGCAAGCCCGGCTATCTCTATTGCCGCCTTCTCGCAGCCTATGAGTTCATGATCGTCGTGAAGATGGAAGAGCAGCGCAGCCGCCAGAATGCGCAGGCCGCCCGCGCCTCGGTCCAGCAGCGAATGTTGGACGCCAAGGAACCGGAGCGACACATGGTATGATGCTGCTCGCCCTTTTGCCCTGCGCCGTGTTCTTCGGACTGGCCGCCATGTTCTTCTCCGAACCGTTGCTGGCATTGCCGGATGACGGCAGCCGGGCGGATGTGATCGTCGTGCCGGGCGGCGATGGTCCTCCACGGGCAGAACAGGCGGCACGGTTTTGGAAGGAAGGGCGCTCGCCCTATATCCTCGTCACCGGCGATGGCGACTGCCTGTTCAACAAGCAGATCATGGTGCGCGAAGGCGTGCCGCCATCGGCTATTTTCGTGGAATGCTATTCGGGCAGCACCTGGCAGAATGCGCGCTATTCAGCCCCGATGATGCGTGAAATCAATGCGAAAAGCGCGCTTATCGTCACCAACTGGTATCACTCGCGCCGCGCTGTCGCGAGCTTCCGCGCCGTTTGCCCGCAGATGCATTTCGTCTCCGCGCCTGTCAATGACAGCGACCAACATATCGGCTTTCCCACCACACGCACAGACGTTGAGGTGATCGCCAAGGAATATGTCAAGCTTGGCTGGTATCTGCTGTCGGGTCGCATCTTCCCGCAGGATCTGACCGGGCACGGCCCAGCACTTGCCGCCTCGGCAATCTGCAATTCGACAGGGGGCGGCCTGTGAACCTTTCGCTGACCTGGATTTTCGTGCTTCTCGTCGTGGCATTTCTGACCACCGGCTTTCTGGGACGGCCTGAACGCATGTACCAGTTTCCGTTTCTGGCTGGCGTGATGACCTTCGGTTTCATCCTGCCGCAGGTTCCATCCCTTGTGTATGACCAGTTCCTTCCAGCGGGCGCCTATGCGAAAACCATGGTGATGGGCATATTGGCTCTGCTTGCTCTCGCGCTCGGCTGGCAGATGGGCAACCGTCCGATAAAATTCCTCACCATGAGCTTCAGCGAAAGGCGACTTTTATGGGCTGCCGCCGGGCTGTCGGTTTTCGGCGCGTCCTTCTATTTCCTTTTGAGCCGCCTGCCCGGCGAAGTGTCTATTGGCGTGCAGATGACCGGCATGCCCGTCATCTGGCTCTTCTTTGCGCAGCTCATGCCCTATGGTCTTGCGATTGCGCTGCTTTGCTTTGCCCGGCGCAGTTCCTGGGTCGCACTGGGCATCATCCTGTTCGATCTGGTGTTTTATCTCGACCGCATCATCGTCACCGGCAAACGCGCCGAGGCCATCCAGCTTCTGTTGATGTTCCTGCTCGCCTTCTGGTTCTACCGGCGCTGGGTGGTGCCGCGCACATTGATGTTCATCGGCATTCTTGCAGGCACGTTCCTGATGACCAGCATGGGTGATTACCGGCAGGTAACGCGTGCCGCATCCGGCTTCGTCCTCGACCAGATTCTCGACATCGACTACGCCGCCAATTTCGAGGAAACCCTGGAACGCGGGGGCCCGGAAATGCGCAATGCCGTGTTGCGCATGGATGAGATCGACCGTCGGCTGGAGTTCGATTACGGCAAGTTCCACTGGAACCGAGTGGTCTTCACCTATGTGCCCGCACAGTTCGTCGGCAGCCAGATCAAGGACAGCCTTTATCTGTCAACACCAAAACCCGACCGCAATTACAACCCGCTGACCGGCACCACGGAAACCGGCCTGATCGATGCCTTTTCGTCATTCTGGTATTTCGGCGCGCTGAAGTTCCTGCTGCTGGCCTGGGTTATACGACGCCTCTGGGAAACGG
>JAEXXS010000396.1 GCA_023451915.1 Pseudomonadota bacterium
GTCCCGAATGACCAACTATCACTTGCGATCGGTCGTCGCGGCCAGAATGTCCGCCTCGCATCGCAGCTCACCGGTTGGGACATCGACATTCTGACGGAGGACGAAGAGTCCGAACGTCGTCAGAAGGAATTCACCGAGCGTTCGAACCTGTTCATGGAAGCCCTCGACGTCGACGAAATGGTCGGTCAGGTTCTGGCCTCCGAAGGCTTCGCCTCGATTGAAGAACTGGCCTATGTCGAGCCGGGTGAAATTGCATCCATCGACGGTTTCGATGACGATACGGCTGAGGAAATTCAACAGCGCGCCCGTGAATATCTGGACCGCCTTGAAGGTGAACTGGATGCGCGCCGCAAGGAACTGGGCGTCGAGGACGAACTTCGCGAACTGCCGAACCTGACGACCGCCATGCTGGTTGCTGTTGGTGAGGACGGCGTGAAGTCGATCGAAGACTTTGCCGGTTACGCTGTGGACGATCTCGTCGGCTGGCGTGAGCGGAAAGATGGCGACACCGTTACCCATAGCGGCGTTCTCTCGTCTTTCGATGTTTCGCGCGTTGATGCCGAACAGATGATCCTGACCGCCCGCCTCAAGGCTGGCTGGATCACGGAAGAAGAACTGGCGACCGCCGCACAGGAAGAAGCCGAAGCGGAAGTCGAGGCCGAAGCCGGTGAAGAAGAAGCTGCTTCGTAAGAAGCGCTGAAAAGTTTTGGGGCCGCGCGGGTTCTTACGTTTGAAGCAATTCAGGCGTAAGCTGTGCGGCTCCAACAGTTGATACCGAAAAATGAGACCTGTTTGTCCGATTTGATCGGACCGTTCCGGTTTCAGCGGGCCCTGGACCACGTTTCGGGTTGTGGCGAGGCCCCGGCTCTGGTACAGCGCCACGCGTTGCGTTTGATATGTCGGGTGCGGTTCCAGACCGCCCGATTTGAGAACAAAGCGGCGGAAGCGTTGCCAGTTTTGAAGTTGAGTACAAGTCCGTATATGGCAGAGCGGGAGTTTGCGTGGAGCAGGATATGAATGACAGAACCTGTATCGTCACGCGCGAAAGCGGTTCTGCCGATGACATGATCCGCTTTGTGGCAGGGCCAGACGGTTCCGTGGTGCCGGACTTGAAAAGAAACCTGCCAGGCAGGGGATGCTGGGTCAAAGCCGAGCGCCGTCTGGTGGATGAGGCGATCAGGCGCAAGCTTTTTGCGCGGGCGCTGAAGGAAGGCGTGAAGCCGCAGGCGGATCTTGGCGCGCTGGTGGACCAGCTGCTGACGAAATCGGCTCTCGGCAGTCTGGCCTTGGCCCGCAAGGCTGGCGCCGTGGTGACGGGCTCGACCAAAGTGGATCAGGCGATCCGCACGGGTGCTGCCGCCATGGTGCTTCATGCGCAGGAAGCCGCAGCCGATGGCGTGCGCAAGCTCGATCAGGCCCGGCGCGCCGTGGTGCATCTTGATGGTCCCGAAATCCCCGCCTTCACCCTTTTTACGGGAGAAGAAATGGATTTGGCATTTGGGGGCGGAAATGTGATACATGCAGCCGTGCTTGAAGGAAAGGCGGCTGTCGGGTTCGTAAAGCGGGCGCAATTGCTGCATCGCTATCGCGGTGAAAGCGCAACGAATTCGAATTAGAGCATGATCCCGGAGGCTCGCAGGCCTCACACCGGATTATGCGTGGAAGTGGATGACTGGAGCATTATCCAACCCGACTGGGTCGCCCCGACTGGGTCGCATCGGATAATGCTCGAGGAGAGCGGCCGGAGCCGCGAAGGAAACGGAACGTAATGAGCGATAACACAAACGACGACAAGACGCTGGGCGTCACCCCCAAGAAGACCCTGACCATGAAGCGGCCGGGCGTCGAGCAGAGCACCGTGCGCCAGAATTTCAGCCACGGCCGCACCAAGGCTGTCGTCGTTGAAACCAAAAAGCGCAAGTTCGCGCGGCCAGACGACAAGCCGGAAGTGGAAGCAGCGGCCCCCAAGCCCGCAGTTGCACCGACGGCCCAGCCGAAGGCGCCAGCGACGCCTGCCGCCGCGGCCCCGGTTTCGAAGCCGCATGTCGCACAGCAACAGCAGCGCCCGGTGCAGCAGCGCCCCAATCAGCAGGCGCCGCGCCCGCGCCCTGCCGATCGCTCCGGCATGGTGCTGAACACGCTGTCGCGCTCCGAAATGGATGCGCGCCGCCGTGCGCTTGAAGAAGCGCAGGTGCGTGAAGTCGAAGAACGCGCACGCGCCGTGGAAGAAGCCAAGCGCCGCGCCGAAGAAGATGCGCGCCGCGCCAAGGAGCGGGAAGAATCCGCACGCCGTCAGGCTGAGGAAGAAGCCCGTCTCAAGGCCGAGGCCGAAGCACGCCGCAAGGCAGAAGAAGAAGCCGCCAAGCGCGTTCCGCAGCCGGAAGCACGCGGCGAGCAGCGCACCGAGCGCCGCGACGATTCGCGTGGCGCACCGCAGGGCAACCGCCCGCAGCATGCTGGCCGTCCGCAGCAGGGCAATCGTCCGCAGTCGGGGGCACCGCGTCCGGCTCCGTCGCTTGCTGAAACTGCACCGGGACCGGGCAAGCCGCTGCCGCAGAGCCAGCTTCGCAAGGCAGGCCAGTCCGGCGATGACGATGATCGTCGTGGCGGCGGCCCGACTGCTGCTCGTCGCGGCACGCCCGCCAAGCCGGATGCTCGCGCACCAAAGGTCGTGAAGACCGAAGACGATCGCCGTCGCGGCAAGCTAACGATCTCCAGCAATCTGGAAGATGAAGGCCGTTCGCGTTCGCTGTCGGCCATGCGTCGCCGTCAGGAAAAGTTCAAGCGTTCGCAGATGCAGGAAACGCGCGAGAAAATCTCTCGCGAAGTGACCGTGCCTGAAACCATCACGCTTCAGGAACTCGCCCAGCGTATGACCGAGCGTTCGGTCGATATCATCAAGTACCTGATGAAGCAGGGCCAGATGATGAAGCCGGGCGACGTGATCGATGCCGATATGGCGCAGCTCATTGCTGAAGAATTCGGCCACACCGTCAAGCGCGTTGCAGAATCGGACGTTGAAGAAGGCATCTTCAACGTTGCGGATGATCAGGCAGCCCTGGTTTCGCGTCCTCCGGTCGTGACTATCATGGGTCACGTCGACCACGGCAAGACGTCGCTCCTCGATGCGATCCGTCACGCCAATGTGGTGTCGGGCGAAGCCGGTGGCATCACCCAGCATATCGGCGCTTATCAGGTCGAACAGAACGGCCAGAAGATCACCTTCATCGATACGCCGGGCCACGCCGCCTTTACCGCAATGCGTGCCCGTGGTGCGCAGGCGACCGACATTGCCATCCTCGTGGTGGCTGCCGATGACAGCGTGATGCCGCAGACGATTGAATCGATCAACCATGCCAAGGCGGCTGGTGTTCCGATCATCGTGGCGATCAACAAGATCGACAAGCCATCCGCCGATCCGCAGAAGGTCCGTACTGCCCTGTTGCAGCACGATGTCTTCGTCGAATCGATGGGCGGTGAAGTGCTCGACGTCGAAGTGTCGGCCAAGAACAAGATCAACCTCGACAAGCTGCTGGAAGCGGTTCTGTTGCAGGCGGAAATCCTTGATCTCAAGGCAGATCCGAAGCGTACGGCTGAAGGCGTTGTCGTCGAAGCCCAGCTCGATCGTGGCCGTGGTTCGGTCGCAACTGTTCTGGTTCAGACGGGTACGCTGCATCCGGGTGACATTCTCGTCGCCGGCAGCGAATGGGGCCGCGTACGCGCACTGGTCAACGACCATGGCGAGCATGTGAAGGAAGCTGGTCCCGCTATGCCGGTGGAAGTTCTCGGCCTTCAGGGCACGCCGCAGGCTGGTGACCGCTTTGCCGTGGTTGCCAATGAAGCCAAAGCGCGTGAAATCGCCGAATATCGTCAGCGTCTGGCCCGCGACAAGGCCGTTGCCCGCCAGTCCGGCGCACGCGGTTCGCTGGAACAGATGATGAGCCAGCTTCAGGTCAATGGCCTGAAGGAATTCCCGCTCGTCATCAAGGGTGACGTGCAGGGTTCTGTCGAAGCGATTATTTCGGCTCTCGACAAGCTTGGCACCGACGAAGTGCGCGCACGCATCGTCCATTCGGGCGCCGGTGGTATCACGGAAAGCGACGTGTCGCTGGCCGAAGCCTCCAATGCTGCGATCATCGGCTTCAACGTTCGCGCCAACAAGCAGGCACGTGACGCTGCCGAACAGCAGGGTATCGAAATTCGCTACTACAACATCATCTACGATCTGATCGATGATGTTAAGGCAGCGATGTCGGGCCTCCTGTCGCCAGAGCGTCGTGAAACCTTCCTGGGTAATGCTGAGATTCTCGAAGTCTTCAACATCACCAAGGTCGGTAAGGTTGCCGGTTGCCGTGTTGTTGACGGCAAGGTCGAACGCGGTGCAGGCGTTCGCCTCATTCGCGACAACGTGGTCATCCACGAAGGCAAGCTCAAGACGCTCAAGCGCTTCAAGGACGAAGTGCAGGAAGTGCCGATGGGCCAGGAATGCGGTATGGCGTTCGAAAACTACGACGACATTCGCGCAGGCGACACGATCGAAGCGTTCCGCGTCGA
>JAEXXS010000441.1 GCA_023451915.1 Pseudomonadota bacterium
ACGGAAGCGTCACCGGATATGCCGGTCGGTGCGCGGCTTTATCTGGACAATTGCGCTGCCTGCCACTTCGTGACCGGCAAGGGTGCGCCGGGAATCTTCCCGGAACTGGCCGACAATGATCTGGTGACAGGTTCTGAAGTGAAGCCGCTGATTTCGGTCATCCTGCACGGCGCGGAAGTGCCATCGACGGCAAAGCGTCCGATGCGCCTTGTGATGCAGGGTTATGCCGATCGCCTGACGGATCAGGATGTGGCGGACCTTGCCTCATTCGTTCGCTCCGCATGGGGCAACAAGGCGGGCGCGGTTTCGGCTGGCGATGTGGCTGCGGTTCGCAAGAGCGAAGCAGCAGCGCACTGACCGGTCGCAGAGTTTGCAGAAGAACAGGCGGCGGGGCGAAAGCTCCGCCGCATAGAGCGGTTCCGGTTAAAACGGAATCATGGAACCGCTCTATCTATTTTGTTTTCACGCATTATCCGACGCAAAACCGCTACGCACTTTTGCTGGAAATGCTTTATTTCTTTCGCGCTGGCTTTGCGCTGTTGAGGGTGATGGCTGCGCGAACGAGCGCGGTCAGCGCATCGGCATCGATCGCTTCGCCTTCACGAATATCGATGGCGCGGCGCACATTGCCCTCAAGACTGGAATTGAACAGACCGCTTGGGTCTTCCAGCGATGCACCTTTAGCGAAAGTCAGTTTGACGACCTGTTTGTAGGTCTCGCCCGTGCAGATGATGCCATCGCGCTCCCATACGGGCACGCCGCGCCATTTCCATGTTTCAACGATTGCCGGATCGGCTTTGAGGATGGTGGCGCGAGCTCTGGCCAGCGTTTCACCTCTCCAGTCGCCAAGCTCCACGATGCGCTTATCGATCAAGCGCGAAGCCGAGATCTTTTCATCAGCTGTCGGCGTTTCGTTCATTGACGTTCCTCCTCCATTCCACCCGCGAGGATGTTAGAGCGCATCGCGAAAAGTGTGAAACGGTTTTGCGTCAGAACTGCGGGTGCTTCAGCGCCAGAATTTCTTGGCGTCGAGAACATCATCAAGCGCCGTCTGCGCTTTTTCGATCAGCTGTTTTTTATCGGCATAGAAGATCAGCTTCTGAGCCTCCGGCGTTTCTTCAATGCCATATTTTTTAAACACTTCGTGGCCGATGGTCAGATCGTTGAGCGCACCCAGACGGTCTTGCAGCGCTTCCATTGCCTTGTTGAAGTTCCTGTACCGGCGCAGGCCGCGCTTGTCGGCAAAGAGCGGCGCGAAGAATTCCGCCGCATAGCGCAGTTTCTTTGCGTCTTTTCTTGCCTCATGCCGATGCTCGTCATCGATTTCGGCAAGGTCGCGACCGTGTTTCTTGAGTTTCTTGCGCATCCGGTCTAGCGCTTTGGCGGCAAAATCTTCAATGGGCTTTTCACCATCGGGATGTTTGGCATAGTCGCCGCAGTGCAGCCATTCATTGAAGTCCAGCATCAATGCCCGGCTGCGATCCGATGCAAGCGCTTCGAGGATTTCAGCATAGCTGCCCTTGCGGGCGGTTTCGAGCTTTTCCCACAATTCCCCATCGGCCGCTTTCAACATCAGCACATCCAGATTGCGGCCTTCGCCGAGCGTGTTGGCCAGCCAGCGGAATTCGTCCGAAAAGCGTTTGGCATTTTCGTCCAGCAGGGGTTTGAAAAGCGACAGCGCCGAGCGCAACCGCCGGATGGCAACGCGCGCCTGATGCAGGCTGCCCGCGTGTCCCTTTTGCAGCAGCAGAACCTCGTTCAGCCGAAACTGGCGAAAACAGGAAAGCGCGATCATGCGGAAACCTTCATCTGCAGTCAGGCGGGGTTCCAGATCGATTGCTTCTGCCTTGGCCGCGTTACGCAGGGCCGACAATAAACGGTAGCCGCGTTCCGATTTGGATTGAACGCCAATCTTCACCGGAACGATTGCATTGATCTTGCGGGCAAGCGTGAAAAGCTGTCGCGGATCGCCGCCTTTCAGTTCAAGCTCGATTTCGTGAAAGGGCGCCTGCCTGTCGCCCGCCATAACGATCCCGCCATCGGCGGCCACTTCGATGCTGGATGCGCCTTCGGTCAGGTTCCAGATGCGGCGGTTGGTGACAACCTCAAACTGCACGAGGAGATGACGTTCGATCGGGCCAAAACGGTTGAGAAGCGGGCTGTTATAGTCGACGACGGGCGTGTTCGTTCGCGCCGGGGTTTCCCACTCGGAACGGGCGAAAAGCGAAGCATTGGAGCCGGTGGCCTTCACGGTCTGAATGCTCTTTTCACCAGAGCGCCGGATGCGCAAGGTGAAACCATTATCGAAAAGTCGGCAATCGCCTGTGTCGAAGTAAACCGAATGCAATTCCAGCGTGGCGGCAGGCTGCCCCAGAAAGCTGGAGAGAGCGACCTTTTCAAGATCGGCAGCGGAAATTTCGAGCTTCAGTTCGATTTCGGCCAATGGCGCACTCCTTATTGGCAGCCCCGACAATGCCTTCTCCGACTAAATAATCCAATCTTCTGTCAGTCTCATGACGAAGATTACTCCAGATTTCTTTAAGTCTCGAGGCTTGTGTTTGGCTCCATTGGCTTCTTTGTCAGATGTTTTCAGGAACGCGCGTGGCGGAATCTCTCAAAATCAGTTCCACCGGCCAGAGTTCGTGAATATCGGTCGCGGCGCGACCGTCAAGAATATCCATCAGAAGGTCGGCGCAGCGTTTGCCCGCCGCCCGCATGGAGGAGCGGGTTGCAGTCAGGGACGGCACCATATTCTCCGCACTCAGGAACGAGATTACGTCGTCATGCGCGATGACCGAGATATCCTTGCCAATAGTCAGCCCGAACGAGCGCGCGGCGCGATAAATGCCAAGCGCCGTCATCATCGATCCGGCAACAAAGGCGGTTGGGCGCGGGGTGCGCTCCAGGAGCTTGATCGCAAGGCGGTAGCCGATTTCGTCGGTAAAATCGCC
>JAEXXS010000449.1 GCA_023451915.1 Pseudomonadota bacterium
ACCGGGGCCGTAATCGTCAAGCAGGCGTTGCCCTATGTGCGCCTCGTCGGCGAAAGCTGGCCGCTTCCCCTTAAGCGCTCATTTTTTGAATATCACGCGCTCAAGCGTCAGGGCACACGTGATCCTGGCATGGTGCCGGAAATCCTGTTCTTTGACGAAGCGCAGGCCATCATCGTCATGGAGTTTTTAACGCCGCACATCATTTTGCGCCGTGCTTTGATCGACGGTCGCGAGCTTCCCAAGATCGGTCGTGATCTTGGCCTGTTTGTTGCTCGTACCCTCTTCCGTGGTTCCGATCTTTCCATGGCGACGCGCGATAAGAAAGCCGATGTCGCCCTGTTCTCCGACAATGTCGAACTTTGCGATATCACGGAAAACCTTGTCTTTTCCGATCCATATTTCGAGGCCAAGCTCAACCATCACACCACGCCGCAACTCGATCCAATCGTGGCGGAACTGCGCGCAGACCGTGAACTCAAGGTAGAAGCGCAGCGGTTGAAGCACCTCTTCTGCGCCAAGGCGGAGACACTTTGCCATGGCGATCTTCATACCGGTTCCGTCATGGTGACCGACGACGAGACGCGCGTCATTGATCCGGAATTTGCCTTTTACGGACCGATCAGCTTCGACATCGGTATGCTGATCGCCAATTTCTGGATGAGCTATTTTTCGCAGGCCGGTCATGAAACCGCTCCCGGCGCTCGTGACAGTATGCGCGTTTATCTGCTCAATACGATCGACACGCTTTGGGAAACATTCCGCGTGGAATTCGCCGATCTGTGGCGTACGGAACGGAAGGGTATCCTCTATCAGGCAAGTCTTTTCGAAGATCGCCAAGACCCGCTTGCCGCTGAACAGGCGCTCAACATCGTCATCAATGAGGTATGGCACGAAATGCTGGGTTTTGCCGGTATCGAAACCCACCGCCGCATCCTTGGCCTTGCTCACAATGCCGATTTCGAAACCATCACCGACCCCGACCGGCGCGCCTCCTGCGAGAGCAAGGCATTGAAGTTCGGGCGTCACCTCGCCGTCAACCGGCAGCGTATCCATAGTCTGCGGGATATCCGCGAGACGGTGGAGCGGCTTGAAAAGGAGATCCTTGCGTGAAAGTCGGAGAACGCCACTACCATACGATCTGGCTGAACGAAGACGGTCGCTCTGTTGACATCATCGACCAGCGCTGGCTGCCGCATGAGTTCCGTGTGGTAACGCTGAAAACCGTCGCCGATGTCGCCGATGCTATTCGCGACATGTGGGTGCGTGGCGCGCCGCTGATCGGTGTCACAGCTGCCTATGGCGTCGCCATTGCGATGGCGAACGATTCCTCCGACGCACATCTTGATGCCGTCTGGGAAGAGCTCAACGAGACGCGCCCCACCGCCATCAACCTGCGCTGGGCGCTGAATGCGATGCGTGAATATCTGCGCCCTTTACCGGAAGCTGACCGTGCGGATGCTGCCTACAAGCGCGCAGCCGAGATCGCCGATGAAGATGTCGAGCTCAATCGCGCTATCGGCGCGAATGGCCTCGATGTTATCCGCAAAATTGCGGCAAAAAAGAAGCCGGGAGAGCCCGTGCGCATCCTTACGCATTGCAACGCTGGCTGGCTTGCGACCGTCGATTATGGCACGGCGACCGCGCCGATCTATATGGCGGTCGAGGAAGGAATCCCGGTCCACGTCTATGTCGATGAGACGCGTCCACGTAATCAGGGCGCCTATCTGACGGCCTGGGAAATGAACGGCCATGGCGTGCCGCACACGCTGATCGTCGACAATGCCGGAGGGCATCTGATGCAGCATGGCGATATCGACATGGTGATCGTCGGCACGGATCGCACCACGGCAAATGGTGATGTCTGCAACAAGATCGGCACCTATCTCAAGGCGCTAGCAGCGCGCGACAACGACGTACCCTTCTATGTTGCGCTCCCCTCGCCGACCATCGACTGGACAGTGCATGACGGCGTCAAGGAAATCCCCATTGAGGAGCGGACCGCTGACGAAGTAAGCTTCGTCCAGGGCCGAGCAGCCGATGGCTCCATTGCGAGCGTCCGCATCTCGCCAGAAGGCAGCCCCGCCGCCAACCCCGCTTTCGACGTCACACCAGCGCGTCTTATTACAGGTCTCATCACGGAGCGCGGCATCGCAACGCCATCATCCGAAGGCCTGAAAGCGCTCTTCCCGGAAAGGAGCTGAGACGATGGCTTTGACCAACCAAAAATCAACCGAGGATATTGCGCTCGGTATCCGTCGACGTGTCTTTTTCCATACAATGAAGAATAATGGCGGTTATCTGAGCCAGGCCTGTTCCGCCGCCGAGAGCCTTGCGCTTCTTTATAATGAGTTGTTGACGCTCGGCGAACCAACCCTGCCGAAAGTGCCTTTGCCTTTCCGTGGCGTACCCTCGGCCCATAATCCGGATGCCTTCACCGGCGCAGGATACCACGGGCCCGTCGGTTCGAACTTTGACCGCTTCTTCATTTCGCCCGCCCATTATGCGCTCGTCATCTATTCCGCGCTGATCGAGATGGGGCGGATGGACGAACATGCACTCGACCACTTCAATAAGGACGGCGGCTCGGTCGAAATGATCGGCGCTGAGCATAGCCCTGGCATGGAAGTGACCACCGGCTCGCTGGCGCAGGGACTTTCCATGGCCTCTGGCGTCGCCTGGGCGCGACTGCGGAACAAGGAACCGGGCAAGGTCTGGGTCTATATGTCCGACGGCGAATTCCAGGAAGGCCAGACCTGGGAATGTCTCGCGGCAATGAGCTACCACAAGATCGACAACATCCGCGTCATTGTCGACGTGAACCGCCAGCAATGCGATGGGGCCATGTCTTCCGTACTTGACCTCGGCGATCTCGCGAACCGCGTGGCGTCTTTCGGCGTCACCTGCTGTTCGGTGGATGGCCATGATCTGGGTGCGCTGCGTGATGCCGCTAAAAGCGCAGAGGCTGGCAAGCCGCTCGTCATCCTCGCCAACACTTCCCCGTACCAGGGCATGGATTTCCTGAAGAAGCGTTTCCCGCGCCTGCACTATGTCCGATTCAAGAGCACTGAAGAGAGGCTGGAAATGCAAACGGCTCTTGCCGCCGAACTCGGCATCGATCTCACTGCGATGGAAGGGGCCTGACCATGGTCGAAATCGTCAACCGCCCCTATGCCACGGCTTTCGAGGCCTTCGCAGCCGCGCGTCCGGAAGTTTTGTGCCTTTCGGCTGACCTCACCTCGTCCTGCGAAGTCGACGGTTTTCGGGACCGGCATCCAGAGCAGTTTCTCACTCTTGGCATGGCCGAACAGAATATGTTGTCCTTTGCAGGCGGCCTCGCCATGCAGGGTTACCGGCCTTTCATCCATACCTTTTCGGTATTTCTCTATCGCCGTCCCTATGACCAGCTGATCAACTCGATTGCCTATTCCAACCGCAAGGTCCGGCTGATGGGATTCCTTCCCGGTATCACAACGCCGGGCGGCATAACGCATCAGGCAATCGAAGATATTGCCGTATTGCGTGCGATACCGAATATGACGATCCTCGAAACAGGTGATGCGACGGAAGTCGAAACCGTGCTGGAAGTCGCCGACAGCATCGACGGCCCGGTCTATGTGCGCATCCTGCGCGGGGAAGTGCCGCGTCTATTTTCGACGCCCTTTGCGTTCAACAAACTGCGCACGCTTTCGGAAGGTGAAGACATTCTCGTCGTCTCTTCCGGCGTATGTACCGAAGAAGCGCTGCGGGCCATAGGTCCGCTCGCCGCACGTGGTGTCGGCATACACCATCTTCACGCCTCGACACTGAAGCCCTTCGATAGGAATGGCCTTTTGAAAGCCGCACGCGGTAAAAAAGGCATCGTCACGCTGGAGAACCACACCATCGTCGGCGGACTTGGATCTCTGGTCGCAGAAATCCTCGCAGAAGAGGGGCTAGGCATCCGCCTTAAGCGTCTCGGTCTTAACGACACTTTTGCCCATGGCGCTTCGAAACCTTATCTCATGAAGAAATATGGTCTCGATGCGGGGGCGCTGGTTGCGGCGATAGAAGAGCTTGTCGGCAAGAAGCTCGCTATCGGCCAGGAAGAACTGGCAGAAGTTCGTCTCGATCATGTGCATTCCGCACAGAAGGCCGAGGCCCTCTGATGGCCGCGCGCTTTACGGTCACCTATTTCGTGCGCGCTGCTGACGAAGCCGAAGCCCGCGGGCGGGCGCTTGATATAGCGCTGGAACAGACCGTGGAAATTCCACGCAACGTCGTACCGAAAGGTTATGTTGAAGACGAGATACTCGGTCAGCTAGAAAGCCTTCACAGAGCCCCTGAAGGCAGGCCGGGATTTCTCGCCGCAATCTCCTATTCGGAGGATGATGTGGGCGGGGACTTCCTGCAGTTCCTCAACATCGTCTTCGGCAACAGCTCCATCAAACCGGGCATCAAGGTGGAAGACATTGGCTTGTCGCCCGGCTTGCTTGATTTGTGCAAGGGACCGCGCCACGGCATTGACGGATTGCGGGCCCGGGCCGGTGTCGGTCAACAGCCATTGCTGATGTCCGCTATCAAACCGGTCGGTCTTTCAACCGCAACCCTTGCCCGTCTCGCGCATGATTTTGCGCTGGGCGGCATGCATTTTGTCAAGGACGATCACGGTCTCGTCAACCAGAAGACCGCACCCTTTGAGGAGCGGCTGAAGGCCTGCGTGGAATCTGTCGGCGAGGCGAATGTGAAGAGCGGTGGTCGCACGAGCTTCGTGCCCAACATCACCGGCCCGGCCACCGCCATCATCGAGCGGGCAAAACAGGCTCAGGAATGGGGCGCGGGGGGAGTCATGATCGCTCCGGCGCTCGCCGGTTACGACGTCGTGCGTACACTTGGGGCAGATCCGGACTTTTCCCTGCCAATCGTCTCACATCCCGCCTTTTCCGGCGCAAATGTCGTCTCGCCCGATGGTGGCTTCTCGCACCGCGCCTTTTTTGGCAAATTGCACCGCCTGATGGGCGCCGACGCCGTGGTCTATCCGAATTTCGGGGGCCGCTTCGGCTTTACACGCGAGGAATGCCTGTCGATTGCAAAAGCCTGTGCCGACGACATGGGTGGGCCCAAGGCCATCGTCGCTGCACCGGGCGGGGGCATGACTTTTGCCCGTATCCCGGAAATGCGCGAGGCCTACGGCAACGATGTGATGTATCTCGTTGGAGGCGCTTTGCTATCGGAACCTGACCTCGTCAGCGCCTGCAAGCGGCTCGTTGCAGCAACGAAAGGACAGTAACGACCGGCTCATTAAACAGGGCATGGGTGCGACCCGATGAAGGCATGCGAGTATGTCTGTTTTCGCGACGAATACTTGAAACCGATCCGCGTCGGAAAACACTGCATGCCCTCCATATTCTTGTCGCTTCGGCTCCAGCGGTCCATTGGATAGCCAAAAGGCTTGAGCGCCGTCAAAGCGGCTGGTCTGATAGTCCAGCATACTCAAAAGCCCACGCTGAACTGAACACCCGTGTGCTTCTCTACTGACGCTGCTTATCCACTCGCTCCAGGATGCTGCTCGAACAGGCCTGCCGATACACCCGTTTGGCGATTATGTAACCGTATCATCATCTGATAAGCACTGTCTTAACTATTCCAGCGCTGCACAAGCTGAGTTAAGGTCGAGAGTCCCGGCCCCGTTTTCAAAGGATAGACTGTAGTGAGGCGGACCGCCCAAACGCGCCCGCATGATCAGTTCCAGAATGAGCGTCACCAATCGTTCGCAAGGAGGCCCGCCGACGATCCTTCCCAATTTCCGCAAGTTTTCGGCACTTATTATCTGATGCTCTTCACACCAAGGATTAGTCCATGACCCAATCAGTTCATCCTCTCTTACGCCTGCGAGACGGTCATCATGCGCATGTTACCTATGAAGAGCTCTTCTTTGATCTCGTTTATGTTTTCGCGGTCACTCAGCTCAGCCATACGCTGCTTCATCATCTGACTGCCTGGAGCGCGCTTGAAACACTTGTACTTTGGTTCGCGGTTTGGCTCGGCTGGCAATATACTTGCTGGGTCACCAACTGGTTTAATCCCGAACAGCCAAAATTACGCTTTGTTCTGTTCGTCTGCATGGCGCTGGCGTTGGTCATGGCGGCCTCGATCCCTGAGGCTTTTGGCGAAGGCGGCCTGATTTTCGCCGGGTGCTATGTCGCGATGCAACTGGGGCGGACCGGCTTTATCGTGTGGCAATTGGGGAGCGATCACCCGCTGACGGCCAATTATCGCCGCATGTTGGGTTGGCTTGCGATTTCAGCCTGCTTCTGGATCGGCGGAGCCTTTGCAGAAGGCGAGGCGCGGCTCGCGCTTTGGATCGTGGCAGCGCTTTGCGAATATGTTTCGCCTATGATCGGATTCGCCTTGCCGGGAATGGGTCGCTCGCGCGTCAGCGATTGGACAATTGAAGGCGGGCATCTCGCCGAGCGTTGCCAGCTTTTTGTCATCGTGGCGCTGGGTGAAAGCCTGCTGGCGACCGGAGCCACACTCGCAGGCGCAGAAAACTGGAACGCCGCTGAACTCTCCGCCATGCTCGCGACTTTTCTCGGCACGATCGCCATGTGGTGGCTCTATTTCGGCACATCCAGCAAGGATGCAACCGCCCGCATCACGCATGCCCGTGATCCCGGGAAAATCGGCGCCTATTTCCACTACGTCCACGCCATATTGATTTTCGGCATCATCGTCAGCGCTGTCGGCAATGATCTGGCCATGGAACATCCCGCCGGCCATGCCAGCCTGGCGCAAATTGTCGTCATCGCTGTCGGCCCCGCGATCTATTTGATTGGCAGTTCGATCTATAAATATGTCGTTTACGGTCGCCTCCCCCTTTCCCATG
>JAEXXS010000495.1 GCA_023451915.1 Pseudomonadota bacterium
ATCGGAGCGCCGCGCGTCCATTGTGGGCGCAACAACGACGCTCCAAAACCGCGAAGGCGGGACTGCAATCAGCAGAAAATCAAGCTTCTGCGAATCGAAATACCGTCATCAGCTGATGCGGATAATGTAAGCCTGACGTGACAGGATTGTGAAGCGGAAACGCATTTGTGCCACCGAAAACACGCAACATTTACAGAAGCATCTACAAAAGTGGGGCCGCCTCGCGCCCCTTGATTGCCGCGTAATAGGCCCAGAACAATCGCGCCGCCACGCCGCGCCACGGCGCCCAGTCCTCGGCCAAAAGCCGCAACGCCTTGGCGTCCGGACGCGTTTCGTGCGCGAAGGCATGACCAACGGCTGCTTGCAGCGCCACATCGCCCGCCGGAAACACATCTGGATGACCGGCTGCAAACAGCAAATAGACTTCCGCCGTCCAGGGTCCAATACCCTTTATCGCCGTGAGAGCGGCAATGGCCTCCTCCGCGGGCAGATCGCAAAGCCCATGCAGATCAAGCCTGTCATCCACCAGCGCCTGCGAGACGGCGAGAAGCGTTCTCTGCTTGGGCCGCGACAGACCGGCAAAGCGCCATGCCTCCTCGCCGCCGTCAATATAGGCCTGCGGCGTAAGCGGATCGATCGCCTGTTTCAACCGCGCCCAGATGGCCGCAGCGCTTGCGGTTGAAACCTGCTGCGCGACGATAATGGAAGCCAGACTTTCAAACCCGGGCGGCGAGCGGCGCAGCGGCACCGCATGGGCGCGGCTGCGAATATCAGCCAGCCGCAGATCGGCCAGCACCAGCGCTTCGAGGCCAGCCTCTATATCGTCCAATGTATCGATGCGCTGCATGCTGCGGCCTTTCATTTCAAACGCGGACAAAGTACCAATGCCATAAGATGACAATCAATAAGAACCGGCAACTGCCACAATCATGACCAGACCCGTCTTTCGCTTTGCTCCGAGCCCCAATGGCCAATTGCACCTCGGCCATGCCTATTCAGCCCTTCTCAATGCCCGCATGGCGAACGAAAGCGACGGTCGTTTTCTATTACGCATGGAAGATATCGACACCGCGCGCTGCATGCCCGCGCTGGAACAGGGCATTTATGACGATCTGCACTGGCTCGGCCTTTCATGGGAAAAGCCCGTGCGCCGTCAGTCCGAACATTTCGGCGAATACCGCAATGCGCTGACAAAACTGGCCGACAAGGGCCTTGTCTATCCCGCCTTTCTCAGCCGGGGCGAAGTGCGCGAGCGGATTGGCGACGCCCATGCCAAGGGCAAGGTCTGGCCATCGGACCCGGACGGTACGCCGCTTTATCCGGGCGGCGAACGCGATCTGTCCGAAAAGCAACGGCTGGAGCGCATCGTATCCGGCGTTGCCTATGCCTGGCGGCTCGACATGGAAAAGGCGCTGGCGGCGGCAGGCGAGCCCCTGTTCTGGGAAGAAAGCGGCGCCGGGCCAGATGGCGAAACGGGACGGATCGCCGCCGATCCTGCCCGCTGGGGCGATGTGATCATCGCGCGGAAAGACACGCCGACCAGCTATCATCTTTCCGTGGTGGTGGACGATGCGCTCCAGGGCGTCACCCATGTCGTGCGGGGCAGCGATCTTTTCCACGCCACCGCCGTGCATCGTCTCCTGCAAAAACTGCTCGATCTGCCGGAACCGCATTATCACCACCATGATCTGGTGCTGGGTGACGACGGGCTGAAACTGTCGAAAAGCCGCAAGGATACGGCGCTTGCATCGCTGCGTGAACAGGGATGGACAGCGGCGCAAATAAAACACACTTTGAAGTTGTGATTTATTTTCTCCCCAGCGTCACAGATGATGTGCCGCCGCGTCGATTGACGAAAGCGCGCCAAAGCGGTTCAAAGGCAGCATGTTAGCTGACGCCTGAAAAGCGCTGGCGGTCGTTGTGTTTATTCTGAAGGAGGCCAAGCCATGAGCAATTACGTCGAAATCGAAGGTTTGCGTGTTGCCCCGGAACTCGTGGAGTTTCTGGCCAAGGAGGCCGCACCCGGCACCGGCGTCGACCCGGACACGTTCTGGAAAGGCTTTGCCGCCATTGTCCGCGATCTTGCCCCGAAGAACCGCGCGCTTTTGAAAAAGCGTGACGATATGCAGGCGAAGATCGACAGCTGGTACAAGGCAAACCGCGACAAAGGCTATAGCCAGGCGGACTACCAGCAATTCCTGAAGGATATCGGCTACCTCCTGCCGGAAGGCGGCGCATTCACCGTTTCGACCGCCAATGTCGATCCGGAAATCACCCATATTGCCGGTCCGCAGCTTGTCGTGCCGGTCATGAATGCACGCTATGCGCTTAACGCCGCCAATGCGCGCTGGGGTTCGCTTTATGATGCGCTTTACGGCACCGACGCGATTTCCGACGCCGATGGCGCGGAAAAGGGCAAGGGCTATAATCCGAAGCGCGGCGAGAAGGTCATCGCCTGGGCAAAGAATTTCCTCGATGAAAGCGCGCCGCTCGCCTCCGGCAAATGGGCCGAAGTCGCAGGCCTTGCCGTCAAGGATGGCAAGCTCGACATCAAGCTGACCAACGGTTCCACCACTTCTCTCAAAGACCCAAGCCAGTTCAAGGGCTATAATGGCGACGCCGCCAGCCCGACCAATGTGCTGCTGGCGAAGAACAACATGCATGTCGATATCGTCATCAATGCCGACCATCCGATCGGCAAGACCGATCCGGCGCATATTGCCGACATGGTTCTGGAATCGGCCATCAGCACGATCCAGGATTGCGAAGATTCGATTGCCGCCGTCGATGCCGAAGACAAGGTTGCGGTCTATCGCAACTGGCTGGGCCTGATGAATGGCAAGCTGGAAGACACGTTCGAAAAGAACGGCAAACAGATGACGCGCCGCCTTAATGGCGACCGCAGTTATCGCGCCGCCGATGGCTCCGACCTGACGCTCAAAGGCCGCTCACTGATGCTGGTTCGCAATGTTGGCCACCTGATGACCAATCCGGCCATTCTCGACGCCGAAGGCAATGAAGTGCCGGAAGGCATCATGGATGCCGCCTTCACCAGCCTGATCGCCCTGCATGATATCGGCCCCAATGGCCGTCACATGAATTCGCGCGAAGGTTCGGTCTATATCGTGAAGCCGAAGATGCATGGCCCGGAAGAAGTTGCTTTCGCCAATGAAATCTTCACCCGCACCGAACAACTGCTCGGCATGAAGCCCAACACGCTGAAAATGGGCGTAATGGACGAGGAACGCCGCACAACAATCAATCTCAAGGAAGCCATTCGCGCCGCCAAGGATCGGGTCGTGTTCATCAATACAGGCTTCCTCGACCGCACCGGCGACGAGATCCATACCTCGATGGAAGCTGGCCCGATGATCCGCAAGGGTGACATGAAGCAGGCCGCATGGATCGGCGCTTATGAGCAGTGGAATGTCGATATCGGTCTCGAATGCGGCCTTTCCGGCCACGCGCAGATCGGCAAAGGCATGTGGGCCATGCCCGACCTGATGGCGGCAATGCTCGAACAGAAGATCGCCCATCCGAAGGCTGGTGCGAACACCGCTTGGGTGCCGTCGCCGACGGCTGCCACGCTGCATGCTACCCATTATCACCAGATAGACGTCGCCGCCGTTCAGGAAAAGCTCAAGAGCCGCCCGCGCGCCAAGCTCGACGATATTCTGTCGGTGCCGGTCGCCAGCCGTCCGAACTGGACGCCGGAAGACATCCAGAAGGAAATCGACAACAACGCACAGGGCATTCTGGGCTATGTCG
>JAEXXS010000496.1 GCA_023451915.1 Pseudomonadota bacterium
AGCCGGATGGCACGCTGGACGGTTATGAAATCGAACTGAGCAAGGACCTCTGCGCCCGCATGAAGGTTGAGTGCACCATGATTGCACAGCCTTTTGACGGCATCATTCCAGCCTTGAATGCAGGCAAGTTCGACGCGATCATGGCTGGCCTTACCGCCACGCCGAAGCGCGAGGAAACTATCGATTTTTCCGTTTCTTATGGCTTGACCCCGCAGACCTTCGCCACGCTGAAGGATAGCCCATTCGCCAAGCTGCCGCATACGGGCGAAACGCTTTATCTGGCCAAGGATGAAGCCGCCGCTCAAAAGGCCATTGACGACGTCAAGGCTGAAATCAAGGGCCGCACCATCGGTGTGCAGACCGCCTCGCTCGGCCTGTCGCTGCTGGACAAGTATTTCAAGGATTCTGTCGATATCCGCGAATACAAGACCACCGATCAGCATGACCTTGACCTCAAGTCGGGCCGCGTTGATCTCGTCGTAGCTTCGCTGGCTTATCTCAGCGATGCCGCAAAGAAGCCCGGCAACGAAGATATCGTTATGACCGGTCCTTTCTTTAAGGGCGGCATTCTGGGGCGCGGCGTTGCCGTTGGTCTTCGCAAGAACGAGCCTGAACTTCAGAAGATGTTCAACGAAGCCATTGAAGCCGCCAAGGCCGATGGCACCATCAAGCGTCTTTCCGAAAAGTGGTTCGGCTTTGACGTGACGCCATAATCGGTTCAACAACGATACTATGAAAAAGGCCGCCCAAGGGCGGCCTTTTACGTGAACGCGCCGGCTGATCGCCAGGATCGAGCCCATCATTTCTTGGATTTGAATTCCTTTTGGTACACTTCATCGGCCATGGTCCGCAAAGCGCGCCCGATGGCTGCATATTCATACTCGTTGAGGTTGGCGAGCGATGCGCGGCCTGCTGGTTGCAGGGTGCCGAAGCCCGTGCCCGGCAAAAGAACAATGCCGGTTTCATCCGCTATGCGGAAAAGCAATTCCGTCGGAGAGATATTCTTCTTCACCCAAGCGGCGAAATCATCGCCATACAGGCGGCGGACGATTTCTTCCAGATCGAGCAGCGTATAGTAGTCAACCTCATTTTCATCGGATTGGGGTTCCAGCCCAAGTTCGCGATAAAGTGCTGCTTCACGGTGCCGGATCAGCTTCTTGAGCTCGGCCTTGTAGGTATCCTTTTCGTCCATGAGACCGAAGAGCGAGAACAACACCATCTGGACCTGCTGCGGTGTTGACAGCCCTGCCGTATGATTGAGCGCGACCGTGCGGCTATCGGCGACAAGTCGGTCGATAAACTTCAGCTTTGAAACATTCGGCACCAGCGACGAATAGCGCTCATCCAGTTCCTTCCTGGCTGATCCCGGCAAATCCTTCAGCTTCGCATCCAGAACATTGTCCTTCTGCATGGCGATCGCGCCAAGGCGCCAGCCTGTCGCACCGAAATATTTCGAGAACGAATAAACGAGCATCGTGTTATAAGGACAAATTGCGAAGATCGATTTGAAATCGTCAGCAAACGTGCCGTACACATCATCGGTCAGGATGATGAGGTCGGGCCGCTTTTCCTTGACGATCTTGGCGATCTGTTCCAGCCCACGTTGATCCATTTTAACGGAAGGCGGGTTGCTGGGGTTAATCAGGAAGAAGACCTTGACCGATTTGTCGAGGAGCTTGTTAAGCTCGGCTTCGGGATATTGCCAACCCTGTTTCGGGTCCGCATTGATGTGGACTTCTTTCAGCCGATAATTGTTGAGTTCCGGAATTTCGATATAGGGCGTGAAGGCGGGCATACCGATTGCAACCGTATCGCCTTCGGCAAGAATTTTGTTCTGTTTTAATGTATCGAATATATAGGTCATGGCGGCCGTTCCGCCCTCAACCGCAAACAGGTCGATCTTATCGGAGCTCATATAGCCGCCGATCATTTCGCGGACGAGATAGTGCTTCACAATCTCCTCGCTGATTTTCAGCATGCGCGGCGGCACCGGATAGTTGCAACCGAGAATGCCCTCCACCATTTCGTGAAGATATTCGGATGGCGAAAGCCCCAACTGATCGCGCACATAGGAAAGCGACCGGCCAAGAAACTGGACGCCCGGCTGATCGCTATTGTCGGAAATAAAACGCTGGAACCGGCCTTCAATGCCCTCAATCTTAGGAAGCCCGCCGACACCTGTTGAAAGATAGGAATAAGACAGTTCCGCTTCGGCGACGGCAAACAGGCCGAGACGCAGGAAAGCCCTGCGAGGCAAGGTGGCCAGGAAGTTTGGATTGCCGCGCCCCGCATTCAGCATGGCATGGTTTGCTTTGCTGGAAGCAAGCTCAATCAGCGCGTCCTTCAGCTCAAACGGGCTCAGCTTGGCATATTTGCTATAGTCATTCTTCGCCATGATCTATTCCTCAGGAAAACGCGACTACCAGTGGCCCGAGCAAGGTCAGGAACACGTTGGCAAGTGCATAGGTGATTGCGAATGGAGTGGTTGGTATGGAATTGCCGGCCTTATCCAGAATTTCACCAAAGGCAGGATTGGCGCTGCGCGAGCCGGAGAGCGCACCGGCAAAAACAGCGACGTTGTCATATTTGAGAACATAACGTCCAAACAGCATGGTGATGATGAGTGGGAGAATGGTCACAACAACGCCGATCAGGAAAATCGACAGACCGCTGCTGATGATCGTCTGAACGGCCTGCAGACCCGACTGAAGACCGACAACGGCTACGAAACCGGC
>JAEXXS010000500.1 GCA_023451915.1 Pseudomonadota bacterium
CGTTGGGCGCAGACACTGGGTTACAACGATGTGGCCAAACTCCTCGATCAGACCTTGCAGGAAGAAGGCCAGACCGACAAGGATCTCACCCAACTTGCTGAAACCTCCGCCAATCGTCACGCCGAAGCTGCCTGACTTTGATGGATACCACCGAGAAAATCTGCGTCGTCACTCGACCTTCGGATAGTCGACATGTTGTTGCCAGCGTTGAGGCCATCGCAGCGCGATTGGCAAAACTGACCGGCGCTCGTCTCGGTTCCACTGCGCAACATTTTGACGACGCAGATCGGACGTTCTTTGTGCCGACTTTCTCATTGATCCGACAAAGCCACCCCGAGCTTGATGCAAATCAGTTTTGGGGTGGCTGCGTCGATCAGGAATTCATGACAACCAAACTGGCGACACATCCGGCCTGGGCTGAAGAGGACGCTTTGCCGACTGGCTGGAAGCCCCAATTTGCAAGGGATCTGGAGGGTGCAGCCCTGATTGGCTTTTCGGTTTTCTCATATGATCACGCCGCACGCGCGGGTGCGTTTCTCCTCGATAAGCGAAAGATTCGGTTGAAAGACCCCTATGCATCCGGCGGCAAAAAACAGAGCGTTGTTCAAAACAATCACGAACTGGAGGTATTTCTTCGGTCCCTACCGGAAAGTGATTTCTCCAGAGGCATGGTGATCGAGGAAGATATTGAAAACTCATCGACTTACTCGGTCGGGCAAATCAGCCTTACCGGTCTGACGATGAGCTATCTCGGTCGCCAATATAGCGCCAGTGATCGCAACGGCGAAAGCGTTTACGCGGGAAGTCGGCTCTATGTTGTGCGGGGAGACTGGGAGGCGCTGCGAACGCGGCTGCGTATGCCCGTGGCCCATCGGATTATCGAAAGCGCGAGGCGCTATGATAGCGCAGCCGAACAACATTTCGGCCTCGTCGCATCTCGGAAGAACTACGACGTGCTGGTTGGTCCCGTGACCGAAGATGGCTTTTGCTGCGGCGTGCTGGAACAGTCCTGGCGGGTTGGCGGCGCCTCTCCCGCTGAAATCCTTGCGCTGGAGGCAATGACCGCAGACCATTCCGTCAGCGCGCTAAAGGTCGTTGCACGCGAGACCTACGGCACGGCACCCCGATTCGCCGCCGATGATTTTGTTGTTTACGTGGGGGATGGCGATCAAGGCCAGCCGTTGCACAAATATGCACGAATAGAGAAACTCTACCATGATCCGTAATTCTACCACCGTTGATGTAGGCCAGGTCCAGCTGGATGCCACCGTCATCTCACCGGACACAACTATTCCAGGCGTTTTGTTTCTCCATGGCTGGGCTGGTAACCAGGAACGCGACATTGAGCGGGCGAAATCAATTTCCGAGCTCGGTTGCGTGTGCCTGACATTCGACATGCGCGGCCACGGACACACGATCACCAGCAATAACACCGTCACACGCGGAGAAAATCTGGACGATGTTATTGCCGCCTATGACCGGCTGGCCAGCCTGAAGATTGTCGAAGAGGGATCAATTGTCGTCGTTGGCAGCAGCTATGGGGGCTATCTGGCAACGCTGTTGACAGAATTCCGTCCCGTCAGATGGCTGGCGCTTAGAGCCCCTGCCCTTTATCGCGACAGTTACTGGCAATTGCCAAAGGCGCAACTCGATAGGGTTGATCTCCAGACATATCGTTCAGCCTTGATCGGAGCGGAGGACAATCGTGCCCTCCGTCTGGCCCGAGAATTTCGTGGCGATGTGCTGCTCGTGGAATCTGAATATGATACAATCGTCCCTCATCCCACGATTGCCAGTTACCAAAGCGCTTTCATCCATTCACACTCACTCACCTTGCGTATGTTGGGCGGAGCAGATCACGCGCTTGAGGATACTATTCATCAGCAAGCCTATAATCATCTTCTGACACGCTGGATCAGGGAAATGGTTCTCGGCGCGCGTTAGAGTGAGCCATGGATCAGATTGTGCCCTAAGTAGAAGAGCTTAGCGCCGTCTCTCATGTTTCATTGGAT
Organism: Pseudomonadota bacterium; assembly: GCA_023451915.1. The sequence goes on from JAEXXS010000500.1 coordinate 2,013, forward strand.
CAAGGCGCATAGTGATGGAACATCAAGCCGTCTCGTTGGTTAGGCTATCTCTCACCATGAAGGGACGAGTTCCATGAGACGCACAATCAAACATCCGATAGCTGTTGTTTTCGTTCTATTTGCTACTAGTGCATTGGCCCAAACAGCACCTTCCGATGAGCCGAAGACCCCTGCTATCGCGACGCCTGGCGAGACCAATCCAAACGCGCCAGTTCCCGGCAAAAATAGCTTTACCGAAGATCAGGCAAAAAAGCGTCTGTCCGATGCGGGTTATACCAATATCATGAACCTCAAACTTGGCGAAGACGGCATCTGGCGCGCCGACGCGGCGCGTGATGGACAACCCTTTAAGGTCCAGCTGGATTTTCAGGGCAATGTAACCACAAAATAGAAACTCAGCCCAAAAGAAATGAAGGAGACGACAATGGTACATGTAACCGGTCTGTTCGACAATCATGATGAAGCGCTCGACGCTGTCCGGGCGCTGGAAGAAGCGGGTGTTTCAGCCGATGATATTAGTTTGATATCCAACAATACCAACGGACAATATGTCGATGATGCCGTCCGGGAAGATCAGTCCACAATTACTGGTGTGGAAACCGGCGCTGGCGTCGGGGCTTTGGCGGGCGGCGGGGCGGGGCTGTTGACGGGACTGGGCCTGCTTGCAATTCCCGGTGTTGGACCGGTCGTAGCTGGTGGTTGGCTTACCGCCACTCTGGTGGGACTGGTGGGTGGTGCTGCCGCTGGCGGTGTCGCAGGTGGTATCGTGGGTGCGCTTGTGGAAAGCGGCATCCCGGAAGAAGAGGCTGAGGCCTATTCAGAGGCAACCCGTCGAGGCAGTACTTTAGTTGTCGTTCGCTGCGACGAAGAGGAACGGCAGAAAGTGGAAGCGATTTTCGACGAGTGGGCTCGCGTGGACATCAGGCAAAGGCGCAATGCCTATATTGATGAAGGCTGGGAACGGTTCAATGCTACGGGGACGCCATACACCTCTGATCAGATCGAACAGGAACGCCGCCGATGGATATAGATCAGGAGTGGAGCACCCATTATGAAGGAGGTTACTCCCAAAGACACCCGGCAGGGCCCGAAGGGACGCCGTATACTGCTGATACTTGTCGTCAGTCTATTACTGGCACTCATTGTCTGGGCGGCTGTCGGATTCTACGGACAGATGAGTCCCGGCAGGGGCTTCATGGATGACAACAGCAAGCCACCCGCCTCCACAGAATCGAAGCCCCCGGCTTCGGCAACGGGCGCGCAATGATACAACCCTCAGAAAAAATCACGGAGGCCTCCCTGGCCTCCGTTAGGCAAGAGGCACGAGGCTGTAGGCGCTGCGAGTTATACAAAAACGCAACGCAAACTGTCTTTGGCGAAGGGCCGGTTGGCGCCCGTGTCGTATTCGTTGCCGAACAGCCTGGTGACAAGGAGGATCAGGCGGGCCATCCCTTAATCGGCCCGGCAGGGCAGATGTTTGAACGCTGTCTGGCGGAAGCCGGGCTTCACCGCGACCGTTGCTACATCACCAATGCGGTCAAACATTTCCGCCATATTCAGCGAGGCAAGCGAAGGCTGCATCAGCGCCCCTCGACAAGCCATGTCCAAGCCTGCCGCTCGTGGCTCGATCAGGAGATCGAACTGGTCCAGCCGGAACTCATCGTTGCCTTGGGAGCAACGGCCGCACAATCCTTATTGGGCAAGACGGTCCGTATTTCGGACGTACGAGGTCGGTTGCTCGCTTATGGCGACCACACACAATTGCTGATCACCATCCATCCCTCCTACTTACTTCGGTTACGAAACCGGCCGGAATTCAAGAAAGAACGCGCTGTCTTCCTCAAGGAACTGGCGCTGGCTGTCGATTTCGCGCGTTGATCCAATCGCCCAGGCCAAACGTGAAGTTTGTTACAATTATAGGACGGAACCTAGGCACGCTGGTGGTGTTAGGCTCATGTCACGCGCGACATAGTAACCTTGGAAACTTGAAACCCCGGAAGGAAAGTAAAATGGCCCAGAGTCATACGCCAAGCCATAACCAGGGCGGCACACACGAACAGCATGTAAAGGCTGGCCAGCAAAGCCACAAGAATGAGGGCAAGCAGGCGAGCGGTGGCAATAACCAGCAGTCTTCTTCACGCGGCGGATCGCATGAGCAGCATGTGAAGGCCGGGCAGCAAAGCCATAAGAACTCGTGACTAAAAAGGTGGCGGCATAAGCCGCCCCATCCTCAAACCGAACCGTGGTTCGGAAAGGTCAGACTGATGTCTTGCCCCCTTCATTCCGACTACACATTGGAACCAGATGAACTTGTTGAGATGATCCCCGCTTTGCGCGCATTTGCACGCACTTTTTATAGCCAACGGGAAGATGCGGAAGATCTCGTTCAGGAAACACTTGTTAAAGCGTTGGCAAATCGAGAAAAATACGTTCCATATTCTCCACTCAAATCCTGGCTTTTCACCATCATGCGCAATACCTTTTGCACCCGTATCCGCCTGCAAAAGAGAGAAGCGCCCGGTGTTGCTGAATGTATCTCACCAACCGCAAGCGTCGATGCTTCTCAGGAATATACGCTGGAAGCGCATGATGTGCAGATTGCACTTGCAACCTTGCCACATAAATATCGTCGCGTGCTTTCGCTCGTCGTGCTGGAAGGCAAAAGCTACGAGCGAACCGCCGAGTTGTGCGATTGTTCGATTGGTACGGTGAAGAGCCGTCTGCATCGCGCCCGCCATAAGTTGCACGATATCGTCGACGGCTGATGGCTCTGGACTTACCTAATCATCAGCATGTCGAGCAAAGCGTAAAACCATCGCCCGATGTCTTGCGTTTTGCATTCGGACATGACTAACTAACTACTTGTTATGATAGATGTAAATGATAGGGCCATGTATTCATTTTCGGGCAAGCGCATACTCGTTTTCGAAGATAGTTTTCTTCTTTCGGAGGAAACCGGGCGAAAACTTGGTGCCATTGGTGCAGTCATTCTTGGCCCCGTCAACACGACAGAGCAAGCGCTCAATTTTCTCCAGAACGAAGAAGTCGATGCCGCCATACTTGACGTAGCGCTTGAGCCATCAACTGTGCTACCGCTCGTCGATGCACTAGAAACGCGTGCAACGCCGTTTATTTTCGCCCTGTCCATGAATCCGGCGACTGATACTAAGGGCTTCACCGGCTTCGTGCTGAGCAATCGTGACAATGATCTGTCGGTCATTGCCGAAGCCCTGTTCCGGCGTCGCGCTCTGGAACAATAGCCGGGGACGCGCGCCGCCCATATTCTATACTGCATAATGGGAACACGGGAGGATTCCCGTGGTTAGATCCGAAGCAATGATAATGCTGAGGAAGGACCACCCGTTATGAAACAACAATATCCCGCCCCTCCCTTCGATACGCCGCATCAGGCCATGCCAGGCTTGACGGAAAAGATGAATCCCAAGCCTGATCATGGCGAAGAAAGCTACAAGGGTTCTGGCAAGCTTGAAGGACGAAAAGCAATCATCACGGGCGGCGATAGCGGGATCGGGCGCGCCGTCGCCATCGCCTTTGCACGAGAAGGTGCGGATGTTCTGATCGTCTATCTTCAGGAAGAAGCCGATGCGCTTGAAACGCGGTCGCTGATCGAGGCAGAGGGCCGGAAGGCCGTGTTGATGAAATGCGATATTCAGCGTGCCTCAATTTGTCGGGAAATCGCGGAGCGTGCCGCCAAAGAATTTGGGCAGATCGATATCCTGGTCAACAATGCTGCGCATCAGGCCAGTTTTACCGCGTTGGAAGATATCAGCGACGAGGAGTGGGATCTGACATTTCGCGTCAACATACATGCGATGTTCTATCTGACAAAGGCCGTGCTGCCTCATATGAGACCGGGTTCCGCGATCATCAATACAGCTTCGATCAATTCGGATATGCCCAACCCCACCTTGCTCGCCTATGCGACGACCAAAGGCGCCATTCAGAATTTCACAGCTGGCCTTGCCCAGTTGTTGGCTGAAAAAGGCATTCGCGCGAATGCGGTTGCGCCGGGGCCGGTCTGGACACCCCTTATCCCTTCCACACTGCCGGAAGAAGCGGTCGCGTCATTTGGCAAGCAAACGCCTTTGAAGCGACCCGCACAGCCTGCGGAGCTGGCCTCTGCCTATGTCATGCTGGCAGACCCGCTCTCAAGCTATACATCCGGTGCAACCATCGCTGTCACGGGCGGAAAGCCGTTCCTGTAAAAGGTCGCGATAATCGGTATTGGTTTGCGAAGGCTGCGCCGCATCTTGCCAGGAGATGGCCGCCTTCTAAAGCGGCCTTTCCTGTGGTATCCAGTGGATCGCATCGGGATTGATCCCCAGAAGTAAAGCCACTGCTACCGCACGGGCTTTCAATTCATCCGTGAGAACGGTGGTTCTCGAAAGCACCCAGAAATAATTCCGGCTTGACCCGACGATGATCGCCCATTCGTAATTCTCATCAAGATCGACAATATTATAGCCGCCGTAGAACGGTCCGAAAAACGATACTTTCAGCGCCCCCTGGTCGGGCGCGCCCACAAATTTTGCTGTGCCGGTGGCGCTTGTGGAACGGCCTTTCCATGGATCAAAGCCACTATTCACCACGCGAACGCTTCCATCGGCATTCAAGGAATATTCGGCCGTTGTGCGGGTGAGACCGCGTTCGAAGCGATTTTCAATACGGCCGAGCTCAAACCACTTGCCAAGATAGCGCGAAAGATCGAATGGTTTCACCGGCGCTACGCCCTTCGGCACTTGCGGGGACGCTACCCTCGCCAGAGCAAATCCCAGTGCCAACCCTGAAATTCCGAGCAGAATCTTAGCTGTTTTCATGATCGCGTCCTTCCTTATCCGTTCCTGACCTAACCAGATGCGGAAGAATTGGTTCCGTTAATCAAGCGCTGGCCATCAGCCATTTCAGCGTATTGCGTTCGGCTTTGCTCAGCCGAGGCGCGATAAGCCGCTTCGCTCCAGCAGCCTCGACTTCACCAGCCAAGTTCCCCTGCTCCCAATGCTCAATGACACGGGGGTGAATATAGGCGCTGCGGCAAACCGCACGGGTATTGCCAAGCGATTGCGCGATCCCGTCAATCACCTGATTGAGCGCGCGTTTTCTGGCCGCCTTGCTTTCAGGTAATTCCGTCGAGCGGAGCGCTTCAACCGCCTCGGCGGTCGCGGCCCAGGTTCTGAAATGCTTTGA
>JAEXXS010000503.1 GCA_023451915.1 Pseudomonadota bacterium
CAAGTGTTGACGCTTGCCACCCGGACACTGCGCGGAAGGCAAGCGAACATCACCGGGATCAGCAGCATGGAGAGAAGGTAGGTCGTAAAAGGAAGGCGCCAATCATAGGCCGCCAGCATGCCGCCCAGCAATAGGAATACCATTCCTCCAAACGAGGCCGCTGCGCTTTGTAGCCCAATGACACGCTGACGCCCTTCGCCTTCGTAGAGCGCACCGATCAGCGTGAGAGCGCCTGTGCTCATTCCCGCGATTGCGAAACCAAGAACTGCACGTGAGATCAGGAGCGTGATCAGGGTGGGGGTGTAAAGCCCGGCAGAGCCCGCGATGGCGAAAAGGAGTGCGGAGGCAATCAACACCCTGCCGGCTCCGATCCGATCGACCATCATTCCAACGATCGTTGCAGACAAAGCGATGATCAGCGCTGGCAGTGTGAGCGCGATCTTGACCAGAAACTGGGCGTTCGGTGTGCCCGCGAACGCATGCGCCATGCCCGGAAGCGCCGGGGTGATGGCAGTCGCGGCCATGGCGGTCAGGCAACTCGCGCCAAGCACCACGATGAGAGTGCCATTGCCACTTGTCGTGTGGGTGCGTGTCACTTCTTGAACGTCTGTACTCGATTGCAACATGGGCGGCATTTCTTGTTTCTTTGAACATTCTTCTAGGCTACCTTTTAGAGACAGTGGACCGGAAGACAGCTTAAAATGGATTAACTGTCTTCATTTATGGACAGTGACGATGCCGGATATCAGACTGAACGATCTCTTCTTCTTTGTGCAGGTGGTGGACAATCGCGGCTTCGCCGCTGCCTCACGAGCGTTGGGCATCCCCAAATCCACTCTCAGCAAGCGCGTCGCCGAACTGGAAAAGCATCTGGGGGTTCGCCTCATCCAGCGCACGACGCGTCATTTTGGCGTCACCGAGGCCGGTGAAGATTTTCATCGACATGCTGCGGCGGCGCTTTTGGAAGCAGAGGCTGCGGAAAACATCGTGAAACGACGCCTGGGCGAGCCGCGTGGGCTGGTCCGTATCTCGGCCTCGATGGCAACCGTACAGATGGCGCTGGCTGACCTGCTGCCCGAGTTGGCAAGGCTATACCCCAAAATCCAGATTGGGCTGGTTGCTACGAGCCGCTATGTCGATCTGGTTCACGAAGGAATTGATCTGGCGATACGCGCCCACCGCGAGCCATTACCGGATTCGGGGTATATCCAGCATCGGCTTGGCTATGCGCCCAACTATCTGGTTGCGTCGCCAACCTATCTCGACGCTAATGGCAGCCCGGACCAACCAGAAGAGCTCGCCTCGCATTTCGGGATTGTTCCTGAAAGCAATGGCGCACTCGTCAAATGGCCGCTGCGCAATGACAACGGGGCCGTTAAGCTCGTGCAGCCAGTGCCGAAGCTGCTTACGGACGATCCGTTCATGATCGTGAATGCGGCGCTGGCAGGAATGGCCATTGCCAATCTTCCCTACGGACTGGCGCGCCCCCACATCGAAAGTGGCCGCCTGGTGCGGTTATTGCCGTCATGGGAAATGGAAGGCACATCGACGACCTTACTCATGCCGCATCGTCGCGGGCAGTTGCCGTCCGTCAGAGCTGTAGTGGATTTTCTGGCCGAGAGGATGGTGCAGCATATGTCGCTTCAATAATTGAAAGACGTCCCAACCCATCGCGCACTTTATTATCTATACGGTACCGCCCAATCATCGAAGCAAGCGCCGGCTACAGGCTTTGATCCTCTCAGGATGCCACGAGGCGCATGCTATGACGCGATATGCCTCTTCTCGATATAACCCTCACCCCATTCCTTCATTGCCAGTAGTACTGGCGTCAGGGTCTCGCCGAACGGCGTGAGGGTATATTCAACGCGGGGCGGGACTTCCGCGAACACTTCCCTGCTGATCACACCATTTTCTTCAAGTTCACGAAGCTGCAATGTGAGAGAGCGCTGGGTGATTCCGCCGATCAAGCGCCGCAATTCACCAAATCGTTTCGTTCCGTCACCAAGGTAGTGGATGATGATTGGTTTCCATTTACCACCCGCCACATGCACTGTCGCCTCCACGGCACATCGATAGGCTCTGTCTGGCATCGCGGATACCTCCATTAGTATACTTTATTACCTTACATATAAAAAATGTGCCTTCTTGCACAATAGCCTGCATGCAGCGATTTTGTTTGCGAAGCTTCGTCGTCGACGAGCATGTTTGAAATCGCAACAAGAGATATCCCAATGAAAGCTGCTTATTATGATCGCCAGGGCAACGCCCGGGAGGTGCTCGCAATCGGTGAAGTGGAAACTCCGCGTCCCGGCCCAGGCGAGGTTCGTGTTGTCGTTCATGTGTCCGGCGTCAATCCAACCGACATTAAGGCCCGTACCGGTTTTTCAGCGACTATGGCCTATCCCAGAATCATCCCCCACCAAGATGGCGCGGGCATAATCGATTCCATTGGAGAAGGCGTTTCTGCAGATCGGCTAGGGGAACGCGTCTGGGTTTTTGAGGCGCAGTCCGGGCGGGCCAGCGGAACTGCCGCAGAATATGTGGTGGTTCCCGCCTCAAATGCCATTCCACTGCCGGAGAATGTTCCGTTTGAAATTGGCGCGAGCCTGGGAATTCCCGCTCTGACGGCGCATCGATGCCTGTTTGCCGATGGAGACATAAAGGGAAAGCGCGTTCTCGTTCACGGCGGTGCGGGTGTGGTCGGGATGGCGGCGATTCTGCTTGCAAAATGGGCAGGGGCATGGGTGGCAACCACGGTGCTTGAAGATAGTCATCGTGAACTTGCCAAAGCCGCTGGCGCAGATCTCGTCATCAACCTGATGCGCGAGGATGTCTCCTCCATCATTCGATCTCATACCGGTCAACACGGCGTAGACCGGATTGTTGACGTGAACCTGAAGGCCAATCTGGAAATCGACATGACGTGTCTCGCACAGGGCGGCGTCATTAGTTCCTACGCCACAGGACAGGCAACAGATGCAATCGAGCTTCCACTACTCAAAGCAATGGTCAGCGGATGCGTCTTCCGCTTCGTCTACATCTATAATGTTGATGCCGATGCAAAGCGTGTCGCTATAGAAGCAATAAATGCCTGTCTCGCATCCGGGGTATACAACCCCAAAATCGCCATGCAGGTGCCGCTGGAACAAATCGCTGCTGCACATGAAGCACTGGAAGCGGGCACGACCGTCGGTAAAGTTCTGGTCCAGATCTAACCGCTTAACATGGCAGGCCTTCTAAGCCTGCCAATCGCCCCTCAATCGCCAAGCTGAACTCGGTAATCCAAAAATGCGTTGATTAGGAAATGAATATTCTCTATATAAGCTCCATGAGCAAGCAAAGATCGACACATGAGTCTCGCTCCCGTGGACGTCCACGCGAGTTCGACATGGACAAAGCGCTGGACGGCGCAGTGCTTCTTTTCCGCGAGCATGGTTTCCATGACGCGTCGCTTGCGGATATAGGCGCGGCAATGCAACTGACCCCCGGCAGTATTTACAAGGCATTTCGTGACAAACGGGAAATTTTTGCGGCCGCTTTTGACCATTATACCCGCCATCGGCACGAGCAATTGAAAGCGTTGCTTTCGAGCAAGGCAACCGGTCGGGAGAAGATTGAGGCAGCTTTAACTTTCCTTGCTGAAACCGCCCACGGTGCGGAAGGAAAAATCGGGTGCATGGTGGTTGGCGCTACCACGGATATTTCCACCCTTGATGCGGTGTTATCGGCGCGTGTAACAGCTGCAGCCAACTGGATGGAAGGACTGTTTGTCGAATTGATCCAGGCAGGACGGGCCGATGGATCAATTTCTAAAACGATAGATCCAGCAACTACAGCGCGCACTTTTCTGTGTTTGACACAAGGTTTGCGCGTTGTTGGGAAAACTGGGCGCACCCGCGCAGAAATGATGGCCACAGTCCAACAAGCTATGAAGCTGGTTTAACCGGCCAACCGCTTTAAGGCAGCTTTTTATCGTGACCATTTAGGAAGCAAATACTCCCTATTTTATCAAATTGACACATAATGCACTGGAAGAACACACCATGGAAAAGCTCAATTTAGGCCAGCTGAAGGCGACCACTGTCCAATTACTCTCGGCCGTCGCACTCGCGATTGCGCCCTTTAATCTTTCCGCCGACAGAGCCAACGCCGCCAGCGACCTTCCGCCGAATGTTTTGGTATCAGAGTTTACGGATCAGGCCGTTACGGCCAACGGCATTCGCATGCACTATGTGACAACCGGCGAAGGCGAACCGGTTGTCCTTATACCTGGATGGCCTCAAAGCTGGTACGCTTGGCGTTATGTCATGAAAGAGTTGGCGGCTACCGGACGAAAGGTATACGCGCTTGACCCACGAGGCTTTGGTGACAGTGATAAACCTGCATCGGGCTATGATCTCAGGACCGCTGCCGACGATATTCATGCTTTTATTCAAGCGGCAGGCATCAGTCAGAAAGGCGGCATAGACATCGTTTCGCATGATGTCGGATCGTGGATTGCATATGCCCACGCAGACGCCTACCCCGACGATGTTCGTCGCCTCGTGTTGAGCGAAGCGTTGATCCCCGGCAGCACAACGCCGAACTCAATTCCAACGGACGCTCAGAACGTCAAATCCTGGCATTTCGCTTTCAATCGCCTGAACGACCTTCCGGAAACATTGGTTTCCGGTCACGAGCGCGCCTACCTGACTTGGCTGTTTGACAACAAGTCGACCCGCGGTTGGACCATCGATCTGGCGGCACTGGATGAATATGTGCGGGTATTCTCCGCTCCTGGCGCAGCACGGGCCGGTTTCGAATATTACCGTCAGGCTTTCAGTGCGACGGGCTTGAGCCAGACAAAAACGCGTATGGCGCGTAAACTCACCATGCCAGTCCTGACCATCAGCGGTGAGCACAGTTTAAGTACCGCCATGCTGAAGAACATACAGCCATTGGCTCAGAATATCGAAGGGGTGGTGCTTGAAGGCTGCGGCCACTATCTGCCGGAGGAATGTCATGCGGAATACTCCAAAGCCATTTCCAATTTTTGGCGAAACAATCCCGTTAGATAGTTCGAAAGAAATGCCGTCGCGGCGGTAAAGCGCAGCGACGGCGTTTCAGCGTCGATGACCCTTCAATGAAGCCGTTTTCGTCAAGGTGGCCAGCCTTCCCCCCCAAGACTGCTATCTTAGTCGGTTGAGATTGGTTTCACGCAACAATGCTTCGAGGCGCTTTTCACCCTCTCGCGTTTGGGCGCCGTCACGCAGACCGCCGCGGATCAATTGTTCCGCCGCGGGACGGATGAACAAATCTGCCCACGCTTCATTTTCGATTGCCAGACCAGCCCGCAAATCTGCCGGAGGCAGCACTTTCTTCGCAGCTTCGATAACCCCTTCGGGCAAAGCGGCGATATTCTTTGCTAGCGTTTCCACGAATGTGTCGATTTGGCCCGCAGGCAGAGCACGGTTGATCCAGCCGTAACGTTCCGCCGTCTCAGCATCGAACATATCCGCCCCCAGAACCGCTTCGAGCGCACGATTGCGGCCTAACCGATGCCCAAGATACTGCGTTGCCGCGCCTCCGGGGATGATGCCCATCAGCGCCTCGCATTGCGCAAGTCCCGCCCGGCCAATTTCGGCAAAGCACATGTCCGCTGCCGCAACAAACTCCGCCCCACCGCCCCGCGCCAGTCCCTTGAGCTTAACAATTGTTACTTGCGGCTGGTGGCGCAGCATCTCGGAAAAAGCCTGAAAGACATTCAGGCCCTCCGGCAAATCTTTCGCAAGTGCATCGAAGGCGTTTGGTTCGTCAATCAAAGTCATGTCCACATGTGCAATGAAAAAATCCGGATTAGCGCTATCAAATACGATGACTTTAACCGTGTGCTCGGTCCGCATTGCCGTGAGAAAGCGCCGCAGCTCGGTCATAAGCTGCACATCGAGTACATTGACTGGAGGACTATCGAGCGTCACATGCGCGACGCCATCGGCAACAAAAATTTGGATCGCGGAAAAACCAGCAGAAAAATCACCGTCCATAAGGGTTCCTTTCATGGAAACGAGTTGCCATGAAGGTATCCAATGGATATCTAGTGTCAATTACGCACCAAAAGCATCCCAGATATCCAGGAGGATACCGATGACGAATGAGAGCGACCCGATTTACCGCGCCGACTGTCCGAGCCGGGAAATCCTCGACCAGATCGCCGACAAATGGTCGATGCTGGTGTTGCAGGTGCTTAACAACGAGCCTCGGCGTTTCAACGCGATCAAGCGACGGCTCGAAGGTATCACTCAGCGCGTTTTGACCCGGACTTTGCGCAAACTTGAACGCAATGGGATGCTGACGCGACGGGTATTACCCGATCCGCCACTGGGTGTTGAATATGCCCTGACCCCGCTGGGGCGCTCGCTGCAGGCGCCCTTCGCGAGCCTTTATCACTGGACAGTAGAGCACATGGATACAATCCAGCAACTCCAGACAGAGTTTGATAACCGCCAAACGTGATATCGCGTCCTCGTTCAGCCGGACGCTTATGTCCAAATGCCATATTGAGGACCAATCGAATAGGCTACGCTTGACTTCTTATTCCGTGTTTGATCCCACGGTTTAATGGTGCGATCCTTTCTCTGGAATGGAGGGAAGCCCTATGGGACAAATTCGTCACGGCAGCGCCACGACCACGCACGCTGTCCGAGCAGCAATACAGCGATCGCAAGCTTCGCTCGCGCAACTGAGCAGGG
>JAEXXS010000507.1 GCA_023451915.1 Pseudomonadota bacterium
GGGCGGTGCGGTAGAAAGCGATGCCTTGCAGGCTTTCGTTTCGTTCTTCTCCGGCGGCGAGGGGCTGGCGCTTCTCGATGCACAGACGCTCAATGTCGGCTTCAAGGCCGGGCCGGTGCGGTTCCAGGATATGGAAGCGGCCAATGTCGATCTGGCCATGCGCCTTCACGATGGACGCTTCGATTTCGACCGGCTGATGATCAGCGATGTTGCAGACGCGACGCTGACGGCGACAGGCGCTTATGAGCCTTTCGCCAACTCCCCTTCGGGCAAGCTGGACGCGACGATCCTCTCTGGTGATCTGTCGCGGTTCATAGCGCTGATGGCGAACCGTTATCCGCAGCTGCCGCTGTTTCGCGCACTGTCGGCGCGTGCGGCGAATTTTCCCGGTCTGTTTGAAGACAGCGAGATCAATGTGATCGCCAATGCGGTTGCGCCGGTCAGGCCCGAAACGCAGGCCAATCCCGCGAAGAACGGTGCGGCGAAAGGCAAGAGCGCCCGCCCTGCCGACACGAAGACGAAGACTTCGCCTGAGCGTGGCGAGTTTTCCTTCAGCGTCACTGGCAAGACCGGCGGAATGAAGCTCGATCTGTCGGGAACCGCCAGCGGCGGCGAGACCGATGCAGACCCGTTGCAGATGCAGCTGAACGGCACGGCTACTTCCGAGCAGGGTGAGGCCGTACTGGCCCTGATCGGCCTGCCGTCGCTGCCATTGGGGCTTGCCGGTGAGCTGACCGCCGATCTCACCATGCAGGGCGCGCCCACCGCCGGGATGCGGACGCTTTTGAAGCTGACGGCGCCGGACGGTACGGCTTCGGCTGACGGGGTGATTTCGCTGATCGGTAGCGATATTGCTGCAAGCGGCAAGGCGCATATCAAATCAGCCGATCTGCAACCATTCATCGCGACGGCAGGCTATGCATTGCCGGGTTATGGCGCAGGCCTGTCCGCCAATCTTTCCAGTGATTTCCAGTTTGCCAAAGGTATTCTGCGGTTCCCGAATCTTGCCGGTCAGTTGGGCGGCGAAGATGTGTCGGCGCGGCTGGAGGCGAATTTTGCCGATAGCGGACTGCCGCAGTTGAAAGGGGAGGCGAAGCTCGCTTCGCTTGAGGTCGATGGTCTGGCGGCCATTATGCTCGGTCAGGATGCGTTTGAACCGGCCAAGCCCACGGAAAAATCCATCTGGCCGCGTGGGGCTTTTGCCATTCGTCCGTCGCTGCCGCTGCTGATCGACGTGAAGCTGAATGTTGCCGAGGCGCATATGCAAGGGTTCGGCACCGCGACGGAATTTTCGACGCGCCTGCAAAAGACAATCGACAGTCTGAGCCTTACCGAACTGACCGGACACTGGGCTGGGGGCTATCTCGCTGGCACTTTGTCGCTGCGTAACAGCGATAAGAATGCGCTGCTTTCGACCGATCTGAAATGGAGTGGCGCTGACCTCGCCAATTTCTACCGTCTGGAAAATGGTTCTGCGCCTTTGGGCGGTGTCGTCAAGGCAGCGGTGACACTGAATGGCAGCGGCGAAAACGCCGCCGCGCTGGTCAGTTCGCTGGCGGGAACGGCGACTGTCGATGTCGAAAAATTCGCGGTGGCTGGTCTGGATGGTGCGGCGCTGCCTGCCATGGTCGCTGCCGCTGACAGCATTGGCGACCAGCCTGCCGGCGACGAGAAACTGGATGCGAAGCGATTTGCCGCCATTGCGGATAAGGCGGTTGCGCCCGATGCGCGGTTCACGCCCGGCGATGCGCTTTTCGAATTTACGGTGGCGGGCGGTATTGCGCGGATGGCGGCGGCCAATTTGTCCGATGGCAATGCGGCTTTGTTGAGCGATTTGCAATTCGATCTGTCAACGCTTGGCGTCGGCGGCAGCGGAACGTTTACATTCCAGCGTGAGGAGGGCCCCCAGACTGGTCTTTCGCCACAGGTGGCTTTCACGATCCGCGGATCCTATGACTGGCCCGAAGTGAAGCTCGATCGGCAGCCGCTTGTACAGTTTCTGACGCAGCGTGCGCTGGAACGTGAACAGGAGCGCGTCGAGGCCATGCAGGCCAGCCTGATGGAAAAGCAGCGTCTGCGCCGTCAGCTTGGCGTTCTCGAAGCCGATGCGGCAGAACGCGCACGCGCCCAACAGGAAGACGAGACACGCCGCCGCACGGAAGCGGCAGCTCGCATCGCAGCGGAAAAACAAGCCGAGGAGAAGAAGCGTCTGGAGTCGCAACCACCCCAGCCAGCCAATCCGGAAGGCGGGGCTGCAAATGGCGGGGCGACACCGTTGGTGAGCCCGCAAGGCGGTCAGTCGCTCAATGAATTTCTGAAAACACTGGAACCAACACCGGTCGCGCCCGTCCAGCAACCTTGATCTGCGGTAAGCTCAGCGGGCTGGTTCTATCTGCGATTTGAGCCAGTTCAACACGTGAAGCCGCAGCGCTGATGACAGATTGGTGGTGCGCTCGCGCTTGCTATCCACCTCTGCGACAAGGGCTGCAATCGACTGACCGCGCATTTCGGCGATGTGGTTGAGAATCGCGAAGAATTCATCTTCCAGCGTATAGCTGGTCGCATGGCCGCGAATACTGACGGAATGCTTGCGCAGGCCGCCGGGGCTCAATGGTCGCCATCCGTGTCGTCTTTGCGCTCCAGGCGGTTCATATCCAGAAAGCGCTCGCTCTTGCGGGTCGCTTCGCGTGCGAAGTCTTTTTCAGTCTTCGTTCGCCCGAAAAGAATTCGGTTTTGATCCGCCTGTTTTTCCTTGGCGTCACGCGCTTTCTTTTTCTTGAACTGCCGCAGATTGACGATGTCGCTCATTTCGATATCTCGGATGCCTCCATGCATTGGCGCATTTATAACGCGGCGCTCCGATGACCTGCAAGCTGCCAGCTTGGCTTACTGTCTTGGTTCCTTGGGATTGGTGAACCACCAGATCGCGACCGAAACCGCGACGAGCAGGAGCAGGCCGACTGTCATTTGCCAAAGGGGAAAGTTTGGCGCGTCACTCGCGATGAAGAATGCAGCGATAACGCCGCTTATCCAGAGAACTGCTTGCGCTAACAAACGGACCATGAAATTCCCGCCTTATCTAAACTTAGTTGGTCAACACCTTAAGGTCTTGAATTTCGGTTGCCTTGATCGAAGTCAAAATGCGTGGCTTGGTCTCTAATATACTATGAAATAGCACATCGTTTGACCATAGCTTTATGCGTCTGGTTTCTGCGCCACAGCATATGCGTGCAGCGCGGACCATGTTTTCAAAGGTAAGCGGAGACGGAAGATAAAATCTATTTCTTGCGGAAAGCGTCCAGCGATACCACGTCGGCAGATGGCTTGGGCGTATCTTCGCCTTCCGCATTATCCTTGGCCGCTGCTGCCTGCTTTTCAGCGGCAGACTTGCGCGATTTTGCCTTGGGCTTTTCCGGCTTTTCGGGCGCGGATTCCACCGGCATCATCTCGATTGGCGCGATATTGTGGTCTTCGTCATTGTCGCTGGTCGGCTGGACAGCCGCGACATCGAACTCAAGCTCGAAATTGACGGACGGATCGTAGAAGCCGCGCACCGCCGAGAACGGTATCACCAGCTTTTCGGGGATATCGCCGAAAGACAGGCCGACTTCGAACAGCTGATCGGTGACATTCATGTCCCAGAACTGGTGCTGCAACACGATTGTCATCTGCTCGGGATATTTCTCTTTCAGGCGCGAGGAAATACGCACGCCCGGCGCTCCGGTGAGGAACGTGATAAAGAAATGATGATTGCCGGGCAGGCCAGCCTTGGCCACCTCCGCAAGAACCTTGCGGATGACGCCACGGAGGGCTTCCTGAGCGAGAATGTCGTAACGGATCAAATCCTGTACCATGGTTTTCTTATCCCACGGATTCGCAGGCAGATGTCAAGTTCGTTCTCGCACGAAACGATGATATATATCGCGAAAGTGCGGTGATGCTGCTCGATCTGTCAGGGGTGACGAGCCGCTTCCCGGGACGATTCAGTCACGCCGAATGCCAGCAGGAATGTCCTCACACCATTTATGGCGCTGCGCTCGATAATATCATCATCGACGGCGCATCCGTGCAGCGCATGCAACTGTGTATCGGCGCTGATCAGCGCCATGAAATGCAGCGCCGCCAGATCGGGATCGTCCAGACGCAAATGCCCGGCGAGCGCCAGACGGGAAAGGCACGCGGCAACGGCTGGTATGGCCTGGGCCGGGCCCTTGGTCTTGCAGATATAGCCCGCAAAGGACGGATCGGGCGAACTGGATTGCAAAAGCTTGCGCAGAAACGCGCCCGATGGATCGTAAACGCAGTTTCTGTTCATGCGGATTGCGAAAGCCGTCAGGTCCTGCTCAAGATTGTCGCCGGTCTGTGGAAAAGTGGAAAGCACCCCAAACAGGCTCGCATTCATGCGGTCCAGCGCGTCTTCCACCACAGCGGCGAGCAAGGCTTCCTTGTCGCGGTAGTGGTTATAAATGGTCTGCCGCGAAACGCCCGCTTCATTTGCGATGAGATCGATGCTGGCGCCCTGAAACCCGTCGCGCGAGAAAACACGCGCCGCCGAACACAGGATGAAATCGCGCTTCATACACTGTACAGGCTTCATTGCGGCAGAGCTAGCCGCGGCGTTCAGCCCTTTTCCGGTGGTGCTGCGCTTCACCGGCGGGGCGGCCATTTCGATTATGTCAGTAGGTTTCATAAGCCCAACATAAGATGACTTGACGTTTTGGACAATGGTGTCTAATTTGACATCAATGTCAAATTCCTTTTGGCGTTTCGTCCAGACAAGAGACTGTGACGGTTATTTCAGAGAGCCGGTTTGTCCGTTTATGGGCATATATCCCGGATATGCTCTGAAAAGCCATAGCAGTTTCAGAGAGTTATCAATCCAGTACCGGTTTTGCGAGCCCGACGATCCATTCTCCCAAGCGAAGTTGGCGATCCGAAACCGGTGCAGGCACCTCACGAAACATTGATGAAAGCGCGTCTCCCATGGCTTCGAGTCTTGTGCGCAATGCGATTGTTCTTGGTCTTCTTTCCGCCGTTGGTCCGTTTGCGATCGACATGTATCTGCCTGCCTTGCCGACCATTGCCGCCGATCTCCATGCGGAGACCGGTGCTGTTCAGATGAGTCTGCTTGCCTTCTTCATCGCCTTGGCGATTGCTCAGCTTTTCTGCGGTCCTCTGTCGGATATGTTCGGGCGTAAAGTTCCGCTTTACGGTGGCCTCGTTCTCTTCGCCATCGGCAGTGTCGGCTCGGCGCTGGCGAGCAATATTGATGTGCTGGTGCTGTTCCGCTTCCTGCAAGGGCTTGGTGCTGCGGCAGGTATGGTGATTCCACGCGCGGTGGTGCGCGATCTGCATACAGGCGTCGAAGCGGCGCGGCTTATGTCGCTTTTAATGCTGGTCTTCTCGATCTCACCGATTCTGGCGCCCCTTACCGGCTCGATCATCATCAGCTTCTTCGGCTGGCGTGGTGTGTTTTGGGCTGTCCTGGTCGCGGCGATTATCGGCCTTGTGCTGGTTGCCACCGCGCAACAGGAAACGCGAACGCGGGAAGCGCGGCTGGAAAGCAGTTTGGGCAGCGCCCTGCGTGGCTATGGCCGGTTGCTCAAGGACCGCTATTTCCTTGGCCTGGTCTTTGTGGGCGGCTTCGGTATTGCGTCATTCTTCGTCTATCTGGCCAATTCGTCCTTCGTGCTGATCGACCATTACGGCCTGACCCCGAACGAATATGCGCTGGCGTTCTCGGCCAATGCGGTGTCGTTCTTCGGTGTTTCGCAGTTGAATGGTTGGCTTGGCGCGCGATTCGGCCTGCGCCGCGTGATGCGGGTTGCCGTATCCGGGTTCGCCGCCGCCATGCTTGCCATGTTCGCGGCCGTGCTGATGGGGCATCAGTCGCTGTGGCTGATCGCAGCGTTCCTGTTCGTCGGCTATGGCTTTCTGGGGCTCGTGATTCCGACAACGGCCGTTCTGGCGCTGGAAGATTACGGCGCGATAGCCGGTACGGCCTCGGCGCTGATGGGCACGCTGCATTTCGTGATCGGCGGTATGGCGATGGGGCTTACGGGTTCGTTTTTCGACGGATCGGCTGTGCCTATGGTCGGCGGAATCGCTGGCTGTGCGCTGACCGCATTCGTGCTGACGCAAATCGTTCTCTCCCGCAAAACGAGCGAGGTCGAACCAGAAGCAGCAGCAGCCTGATTGAACGGTGGGCCTAATTTGTAAGGGAAAGTGGAGGCTTCTGTTGCCAGGTGCCTCCGAACCCCGCCTTAAGGTGCTAACCCTAAGGGCTTTAGAGCGGGTTTCCCGCACCGCCATTAGGCAGCGAGAGCGTAACCCTGAGCATTGTTGTCATTTGCAACTACTCAATTGACCCGATAACGGTGGTATCATGCCGAGTAAAAGAGCGATCTTTACACCCTTGTCGATCCTATTTCGCCCCCGCCACAGCACAGACTAACGCTACAGCCTGTGTTCTGGTGGAGGCGCCGGGTACCGCCCCCGGGTCCAATGGGTTTATTACACCGTCCGTTTATCACCATAGCTGGCTTGCGCCAGCGAGACGTATATAGGCGCGGTCGATCCATATTGGA